>JASFBJ010000009.1 GCA_030149585.1 Desulfobacterales bacterium
GTCATAAGCTCAAGCATGACCGGACTATTGTCTACAAATAATATTTTTTTCATAAGATCGCCTGCTTTTACATTTATTGAAATAATTCAGGTTTAAATTTATAAAAAAACCTCTCTCTTATAATCATTATCGACAAATATTTTGATAACTTTAGAAATTTTCAAGCTCATGCTTAAGTTTTAATATGAATTGCCAATATAAAATATGTGAAAAACATCAACCAGCTTTTTAGCGGATGATTGGTGATTTTGATTCATCCAAAATCACCAATCAGTTTAATTTTTTTTAAAAATCCTTAAAAGCATCATCATCCATTGGAATTACCTGCTCAGGGCTTATTTCTTGTGCTGTAGATACTGTTAACGCCCTATCTTTATTTTTTTTAATTTTAACTGGATGGGCTGATTTCCCTTTTAAATTCGTTCTTGATTTTTTAGCCCCTCCAACCATTGCCGTGAGTTCACCAACCATGCTTTTCATCTGCTCGGCCTGAGCATTCAACTCTTCTGAAGCGCTTGCGGATTCTTCAGCACTGGCAGCGTTTTGCTGTACCACCTTGTCCATCTCAGTTACCGCCGTATTTACCTGCCCGATTCCCTGGGACTGTTCATTTGACGCTGATGAGATTTCGCCGACAAGTTCTCCGACCTTTGAGCTGCTTTCAACGACCTTTACAAATTCATCATTGGTTTTGGCAACCAGCTCAGAACCTTCCTTTACTTTTTTTACAGTACCGTCTATCAACACCGCAGTATTTTTAGCAGACTCTGCAGAACGTAATGCAAGATTTCTGACCTCTTCCGCTACTACGGCAAATCCCGCTCCTGCTTCTCCTGCTCTTGCAGCTTCAACAGCGGCATTTAATGCAAGAAGATTTGTTTGAAATGCAATCTCATCAATAGTTTTGACAACCTTTTGAGTCTCATCGCTCGCCTTTGAAATATCTTTCATTGAAGAAATAAGTTCTGTCATGGATTGATTGGCGGATATTACAACCTCATTAGTTTCTTTCATTAAATTATCTGCCAATCCCGCATTATCAGCATTCTGTTTGGTCATGGAAGACATCTCTTCAAGAGATGATGATGTTTCTTCAATGGATGCCGCCTGTTCAGATGCGCCTTCAGCCAGAGACTGGCTGCTGGATGAGACCTGGCCGGAGGCTGAGACAATCTGTTCAGTTCCGCTGCTCACTCCATCAATGACTTTCCTGATCCCGCCTACAATACCCCTGGTAGTAATAATCGAATAAAGAACGGCAATCAGAAGCGCCGCTGCGATAGCACTGAAAATCCAAATCAGTGAAGACCTTGTCTGCTTCTGTAGTTTTTCAGAGCTTGTCCTGCCAAGCGCCGTGTAAATATTAACGATGTTCTCCTTATGTTTATCCATAGCGGCCTGATATTTTTCCTGATTAATTACCTCAGAGTGATATTGAACGAGCTCGGTTTCCATCTCTTGGCACGTCCTTTTCATTGCATCACCAATCGCCCGCAATTCTTCGCTGTTCTTAACCTTTGTATACCAGTCGCCCACAACTTTTTTTAATTTTTTCAGATCAGCAGATATCCTTTGCCAGGCTGATTCTAATGGCCTGCTAAAATATGTAATGGTATTAGCTGTTAAAACCTTATTTGATGCAGACATCTCTTCCACCAAGAACTTGGCTTTTAATATCAGCCCTGCAAAGTCTGAACTAATCTTCTCTGCCTTCTTGGCTGTCTCTATTTTTTTTATCTCTGAAGCAACATATTTATTAAATGCATTCTTGTAATTGGTTAACTCTTTTTTGACATCAACGCTTTTTTTTGCTTCACTTTCACCAACGGTTGAGGAATTTATAATCTCACTTATGAGCTTCTCTCCCTTTTCTAATCCGGCAAATGCCTTCTGCCGGGCTGTCTCCTGCTCTTGTCTGGCCTCATCATAATTGTGCATAAGATATTGATCTGTCTGTTCATTTACAGATGCAACTATGCTCTGTACCATGTTTATATTTTTGTAAAATTCAGTTACCCTGAGCACACGGGTTAAACCAAAATATCCTGCCAACCCGACAATAATTATTAGTATAGACATCATGGCAAAGCCAAAACCGATTTTATTTCCCAATGTTGCATTTCGAAACATTTTTATTTCCTCCATTCTTTGGTTTCATATTTTGCTGTTCTAAATTTCCTCAATTATACGGGGTAACATCAACCGAACCTGCAATCTCCACCACGATGATACAGGTTCGCTCTGTATATTCAATCTCTTCCCTACCGAACTTTTGCCTCAGCGCCACAACGGGTATCACTTTCCCGCGAAGGTTGATAACACCCTTCACAAAGTCAGGTGTCTGCGGTACAGTAGTAAAAGGTAAGATATTTCCCTTCTCTGTCTTTCATGACCTTTACTGCCTGGTCCATTATTTCCTTTAATTCCGTCATTTTTTATACCTCCTTTGTTATTGGTCGAGTATAAGACCTACTATTTTTGTTCCTATTTTCATATTTTTAAACATTTTGAATACCCTCCTTGTGGATTATTTTTTTACTGTTTTTTGTCTGCAATATTTAATGAAAAACCATTATCATGCAGCATTTTCAAGAATTTCAAGTTCATCTGCACTTAATACCTGATCAATATCGAGCAGAATTTTAACCCCTCCTTCCATCTTTGCCATACCGAGGATATATTCTGTGTCAAGTTTTGTTCCAAAGGTCGGAGTATCCTCTACATCCTCTTCCTTGATGTTTAACACCTCTGATACCGTATCTACGACTATGCCGATTTGTTCCTTTTCGGAATTGATAATAATTTCCACAACTACAATACATGTTTTATCAGTATACTCTGCTTCTTCCATGCCAAACTTTTTCCTTAGAGTAATTACCGGGATAACCTTTCCCCGAAGGTTTATAACCCCTTTTACAAACTCAGGAGTCTGGGGCACTGTAGTAATAGGCATTACCCCGATAATCTCCTTGATTTTTAAAATACTCACCCCATACTCCTCATCAGCAAGTCTGAAAGTAAGATATTTACCCTCCCTGTCTTTCATGGCCTTTACAGCCTGATCAATTGAAGTTGCTTCAGACATAATTTTTAAACCTCCTTTTATTTTTTGATTTTTCTGTCGAAAATTTTTGAAAAGCCTTAGGAACGACCTTAAAAATTCATCATAATAAAACAGAATAAAGAACTCCTGCTAATATTCATTATCGACAAATATTTTTATAACTTTAGAAATATTTCAGCTATTGCTTAAGTTTTATTCTAAATTGTCGATATGAATAATTTACCTGGGGAAACCTTGTCAAAAATCATAAAATCAGGACCTTTAAAGATGAATATTCTGATAATTGATGATAACCGAACTAGTCCTGGTCTGCTGGAAAAAAAAATCAAAGATCTGGGATATGAGGTCAAAACAGCCTTAAACGGCAAAACAGCGATGGAAGAACTCGCCCAAAAAAAAACCGAGCTTATTCTTTGCGACTGGATGATGCCTGAAATGGACGGCCTGCAACTTTGTCAAAATATTAGAGAGCTTCAATCTGAGCATTATATTTATTTTATCCTTATCAGCGATAAAAATTCAAAACAGGATATTAAACGAGGTTTAAAAGGTGGTGTTGATGATTATATCAGCAAACCAATTGATTTTGATGAGCTGGAAACAAGAATAGGAATCGGAGCCGGAATTATAAGATTGAACCAGGATCTGAATAATCAGATTAAAAGAGTTGAAAAAAATTATTTTTCAGATAATTCAAATGATTAATTTAAGGGAACTTCCAAAAAATAATCTACGCGTCCTGCTTACCCTTTTGCGGTTTCGTAGAGACGGGTTTGAAACCCGTCTCTACAGCTAATCTACGCATCCTGCTTACCCTTTTGCCCGTTTTCTACGTTGTGATAACAGGCATATAGTTCACTATGCACCTGCCATCACGCCTTGAAGACGAACAAAAGTCCTGCAAGACATGCGTATATTATTTTATTCCAGTTCCCTAATTCTGGAAACCTATGATGAAAAACTTGGCAGCCATTGTCGACGCGTGGGAAAATTAAGCATAGAAGTTTCATCTGCGCTAAAAGAACATGGAGTCAAGGTTATCACCATGGAAAATTTTTGCCGGGGTCGCTGCGGGCTCAAGCTTAGGGCGAGCCCTTATGCCTGATACCCGCAAACTTTTCCTTGATCAGTGAGTATTTATACATTGCTCCCAGCGCTCCCAGCGCGTGCTCCCATTTTGAAAATACAGGAACACCTGAAATATCCAGTTCACGGGCAAAATCAAACATTTTTTTTGGCTTCTGGCTGTAAAGCCATATGGCAATCGGTTTTGTAGTTTTTTCTCTAAAATCTGTAAAAATATCAGCCGAGCCAAGCCCCATTCCCACATATGTGACAATGGCCATGCAGTCCACATTCGGATCGTTTGCTATTATATCCAAAACCTGCCTGTATAACAAACCGAAATCCGCTGTAACAGGCATTGCAGGGCCGAGATCTGTGGGATTATTCGCAAGAGTAGGGTGGATGTCGCTTAATTTTTTTCTGGATTCAGCGGATAAATCGGCCAGAGTCAGCCCGGCTTCAACAGCAGCATCAATACCCATAACGCCGAAGCCGCCGGTAAAGGTCACAATCGCCACCCTGTTTTTCAAAGGCAATACTGGATTGTGTGAAAATATTTTGGCATATTCCATTAACTCAACGTGGCTGTTAACACGGATAACACCGGCCTGCTTCATGGCGGCATCATAAATTCTGTCTTCTCCTGCAAGAGAGCCTGTATGCGAAGCAAGCGCCTTTGCGCTCTCTTTGGTTTTTCCGGGTTTTAGAATCAGCACTGGTTTTTTTGCAACTATCTTTCCGGCAGTCTCAATAAAAAGTCTTCCGTTTTTTATATCTTCTATATGCATAATTATGACATCCGTGTCAGTGTCATCGCCAAGATATTCAAGAATGTCGTTTTCGTCCACGTCACATTTATTTCCCACGTCACAAATTTTACTGATGCCATAGCCTGTGTCTTCCAGCGGAAGTGCCTGTGGGCCGACAAGTCCTGTCTGCCCGAAAATACCAATGGAACCTTTATAGATTTTGTCATATTCCAAAACATAAGGATTTGACACCAAACCGTTAGCTGTATTAACCAGCCCGATAGTATTAGGGCCTATAAGCCGCATCCCGGTTTTTTTTGCAATTTTTACTATTTTTTGCTGAAGCTTTGAGCCTTTCTCAGCTCTTTCCGCAAACCCATCGGAAATGATTATGCCGGCTTTAATGCCTTTTTCAGAGCATTCTTCAATTATTTTGGGAAAGGCCTTGTAAGAAGTCATAATCATTGCAAGATCGACAGTGGCTGGAATATCGGCCAGCGTTTTATATGCCTTTATACCCAGCACTTCACCGCCTGCCGGGTTAACAGGATAGATATCTCCTTTATAGCCAAATTTTTTAAGCTGTGATATAACAACATATCCTCCAAACCAGGACTCTTTTATTGAACCAATTACCGCAACGTTTTCAGATTCAAACAGCGCTGCAACATTATCTTTATCAGCCCTCTGCTGAGTTTTATGCATTGTTTTGCTCCTCATAGAAAATCAATATTAATCGTAAAATAGTATGCAGCAATATATACAAAAAACCGGGTTTCAAGTCAAGAATTGAACTCTTGCTAATATCTATTATCGTCTAAAAAATTTATTACTTTAGAAATATCATCGCTATTGCTTAAGTTTTATTTCAAATTGCCGATATCAATAATATGCTTGGGAATATGCCTGGGAAAACCTTGTCGGAAATAATAAACAGGATCTTTTAAGATGAATATTCTGATAATTGATGATGACCGAACTAGTCCTGGTCTGCTGGAAAAAAAAATCAAAGATCTGGGATATGAGGTCAAAACAGCCTTAAACGGCAAAACAGCGATGGAAGAACTCGCCCAAAAAAAAACCGAGCTTATTCTTTGCGACTGGATGATGCCTGAAATGGACGGCCTGCAACTTTGTCAAAATATTAGAGAGCTTCAATCTGAGCATTATATTTATTTTATCCTTATCAGCGATAAAAATTCAAAACAGGATATTAAACGAGGTTTAAAAGGTGGTGTTGATGATTATATCAGCAAACCAATTGATTTTGATGAGCTGGAAACAAGAATAGAAATCGGAGCCGGAATTATAAGATTGAATCAAGAGCTGAATAATCAGATTAAAAGAGTTGAAAAAAATTATTTTCAGATAATTCAAATGATTAATTTAATTCTGGAAACCTATGATGAAAAACTTGGCAGCCACTGTCGACGCGTGGGAAAATTAAGTTTAGAACTTGCCAAACTGCATCCTGAAATATCGGAAAAAGAATTTCCCCTGATCGAGGCTGCCGGTCTTCTGCATGATATTGGTATGATAGGTATGCCAAAAAAACTTTTGCAAAAAAAAAGAACTGAAATGATCGGCAATGAACAAAAAGAATTCCAAAATCATCCCAACCTGGGAGAATTAATTTTAAGCGAAATTGATATTTTAAAACCAGTTGCCGCTATCGTTAAATCTCACCATGAACAGTATAACGGCTATGGCTTTCCAGAAAGACTAAAGCATAATAAAATTCCCCTGGCAGCCCAAATCATTTCAGCAGCCTCAATCTATGATAATGTTATTCATAAAAATAATATTACACTGGATAAGGTTCCTGAAATTATTCAACGGTTTAAAGGATACCAACTTGCGCCGAAACTTGTTGATCTGCTGCTTGAAATTAATCAGGCAAATATCAGGCAGGAAGGGCAAAAAGAGGATATTGAACTTGAACTTGATAAATTAAAAGAAGGTATGATGCTGTCTCGCAAAATAACTATGAAAACCGGTGCCTTTGTAATGGGATCCAATACTGAACTGACAAGTCATGGTATAAATAAATTAAAAGGTTATTTCAGGCTGGACGCGATTCCCGACAAAGTGTTTATTTATAAATTTTCAATAAGAGGTTAAGCATGGATATAGCGACTGTCTTTGGTTTAGTAAGTGGTACAATCCTGATCCTGTCGGCAATTATAATGGGCGGCAGCGCCACGATATTTATTAATGTTGGAGGGATTCTGATTGTTATTGGAGGAACCATTGCAGCAACTTTCATTAAATTCAAGATGAGTGATGTAATTGGTTCTATCAGTGTGGTAATGAAAGCCTTTTTTGTTAAAATGGCCCTGCCGGAACAAATTATTGAAGAGATGGTGGGATATACCAGAATTGCTAAAAAAGAAGGTCTTATTGCTCTTGAAAAAGAAAACCCGAGTGATGAATTTTCAGCCAAAGCCCTGCGTTATCTTTCAGATGGTTATGATGAGGGCCTGATACAAGATATGCTTAACAAAGATATTAGGCTGACAGTGCAGCGCCATACCCTTGGCCAGAATGTATTTAAAGGAATGGGTGATACTGCTCCGGCTTTTGGTATGATAGGTACTCTGATCGGTCTTGTTCAGATGCTTGCCAGCATGGATGATCCCTCAAGTATTGGCCCGGCCATGGCCGTGGCTCTTTTAACCACCCTTTATGGCGCGGTAATCGCCAATCTTATATGCCTGCCACTGGCTGAAAAACTTTCCTTGCGCTCTGATGAAGAAAAAATCAATAAAAGCATTACTCTGGAAGCAGCCCTTGCAATTAATCGTGGTGTTGCACCAATGGTTTTGGAAGAGTCCCTTAAAATTTATCTATCACCAAAAGAACGTAAAAAAAATGATGATAAAAAAGAAAAGGAATAAAAATAATGGCTGATTTACCTGAAGATTGTCCTAAAATTGATCCAGGAGCGCCTAAATGGGTGGTCACATTCGGAGATCTGATGAGCCTTTTATTATGCTTTTTTGTACTGCTGCTCTCGTTTTCTGAAACAGATCGTCAAAAATATAAGCAGGTTGCCGGATCAATGGAAAAGGCATTTGGAGTTCAGCGCCAGCACAAAGTTATGATGATTCCCCGCGGGATGAAAATGATTGCAAAAGATTTTGACCAGGAAACTATTGCTACACGTATAAAGGAAATAATAGGTAAACAGATTGAGGAGGAAATTGTAGATTATTCTCAAATTAACAAGGATGACCTGGAATTCTCATCAGATGAGGATAATATAACAATTCGTTTAATGGGCGAAAGCACCTTTGATTCCGGAAAAACTCTAATAAAACCCGGGCTAAAACCCTTATTACTGGAAATAAGTTCTCTTATAAAACAGGCCCCAGGTGATATTATAGTAGCCGGCCACACAGATAATGTGCCTGTCAGACGTGGCATTTACAGTTCCAACCTTCAATTATCAATAGCAAGAGCAGCAGTTGTTGCTGAATTTTTATTGGCAAATTCAGATATTGACCCCAAAAGAATTTCAACGATGGGTTTTGGTAAATACCGACCCATTGAATCTAATAAAACAGCAGAGGGCAGGAAAAAAAATCGGAGAGTGGAGATTATTATAGGAACTATCCCAAATCCAAGCCGTGAATAAAAAATCAAAGAAAATTGATCAAACTGGGCTGAATTATACTTGCAGATGTGGCAAGGGTCACTTCATAGGAAGTTTCCTGAATCTTTAAATCAATAATCGCTGCGGCCAGATCAGCATCTTCGGTATTTGAAAGCATATCTTCAATATTTAATCTAAAACTTTGCCATTGATTTGAGGTGACATCAAGGCGCATAAATTTGGATGCCTCCTCTGCTCTGACACCCTTTATCTGATCAATTGAATTAATCAAGGGGTTAACCTGGTTGGCGATTCCTGTAATATCATCAGTTTCAAGGGCTGTTTGCAAATCGCTTAAAACAGTAAAAATATCTTCTACGCCCTGGAAGATCTCATCTCCCGCGGCTTTAAGTGAAATTGAAACATTTTCCCCAATAATAAACTCTTTATCATTGGTATCACCACTATAATTCCCAGCAAGATCAAAAGGAGCTGTATTTGTTTGATTACCGGAAAAAAGGTAATTATTATTCAGCCTTGAGTTTGCCATATCCAAAATCTGACCCCTGATAATAGAAATTTCCACAGCAGTTTGCTGACGAATTGAACTATCATCTCGTGCTGCAATATCCTTGGCCTGGATCAGCAGATCCTGAATTGAATCAAACACATTTTCCGTAAATTCTATTCTCATTTTAGCGCCGTCAATATTGCTGCCATACTGATCTATAGACGCAAGGGATTTTCGATAATTCAAAACTCTGCCAATCCCTTCGGGATCATCAGAAGGCTTATTAATTTTCTTGCCGGTACTGATTAATTTCTGGGTATGCAAAATCTGCCTGGTCTGATTAAACAGGTTCCTTTTAATATTCTCTCCCATCATTTTACTGCTGACACGCATGCTAACCTCTATATCATATTTATTAATGTTGATAATAATTCATCTGCCGAACTGATCACCTTGGCAGCAGCATCATAGGCGTGCTGGTATTTTACCAGGTTGACCATCTCTTCATCCAGAGAAACACCGGATACTTCTTCGCGATAATTATCCATCCTGGCTACAATGGCGGTTTGATGATCAAAACGCACCGAAGCATTCAATACTGAACTGCCGACATCACTGATAATGGAATTATAATAATCATCATAAGTGGCTGAATTACCATTCATTTGCAGACTATTCTGTAAATTCGCAATAGCTATTGCATTAGTGTTATCACCTGGAATACCGGCAAGGGTAGTAGAGGCTGCAATAAGATCAGAATTTCCAGCGATGTTTCCGGCAACAGCCATATCAGAAGCACTGCTTCCTGTAAAAAGATCATTTTGCGAGCCGTCCAAAGCAAAACCACTGCTGTGCAACCCATTTACATCATTTATAACACCTTGCGCAAGCGTATCCAGCCTGTTTAAATAATCCGGGATAATAACATCCCTGGCCTCAGTCCATCCTTTAAGTTTTCCACCTTTTAAATCAGAAGTAATATTTATTGTTGCGCCTGAGCTGTCTACCCAGAAAATATCCTGAAATCCACTTGCATTAACGCCTGAAGTCAGTTCCCATGAATTTGTGTTGTCCACCAGCGGTTTTCCTGCTCCCACAGACACTGTCAAATATCCGTCACTATCTTCAAAACTTTCAACTTCGATTATCTCTGATAATTCTTTAAGCAATAAGTCTCTATTATCCCTGTAACTATTGGCTGCCTGCCCATTAACCTCCACGCGTGCGATTTTTGTATTCAAATCAGCGAGCTGTTCCGTCAATCGGTTAACTTCCTGGATCGTTCCTTTAATATTAAGATCAATATCCTGCGAAACTTTTTGAACATCTTTGTAGAGCTTATTAAATGAGCCTGTTAAAACCTGAGTATCGGCAAGAAGGGTTGTTCTTTCAACATGTCCACCTGGATTATTTGCCAAATCCTGCCATGAATTCCAAAATTTACCCATGGCGTTATTTAATCCATAACCACTGACCTCATCAAACATCAGCTCAACTTTTTCAAGAGCCTCTTTTTCAGCCTGCCATCTCCCAAGGCCCTGCTCCTCATTATTAATTTGAGCCCGTAAAAAGCGGTCATAAATTCTCTGGATCGTTCTATTTGCTTTAACCCCTGAACCCATAAGACCGCCCTTATAAAGGACTGGTTCATTTTGCTCCATGTTAAGACGCTGCCGGGAATAGCCGGGTGTATTAACATTGGCAATATTATTTCCAGTTACGGCAATAGCCTTTTGCTGGGTCATAATAGCCACCCGTCCCACATTCAACATTCCAAATATACTAGGCATTTTAATTCACTTATAGCTTTTTTAGCATTAACGGTCTTTTAAACTGTTCCGGAGATCAGTTTGCCAATGCTTCCAGGAGATTTAAATTTACCGTTATCGGCATATAAATGCTTTGGCATCAGCAAGTTTTCAAGTAAGTTAATTGATTCCTGAACAACTGATTTTAGATATGATATCAATGATTCATTTGTCTTGTTCATTTGATGTGTGCGATGAGTTAACCTTTTCAAATCCTTTCGCTGCTGTATTAATTTTCTTTTATACTGATCTTCCACCATTATAATTATTTTTTTTAATCTCAAAGATCCGCTATCCAGATTTAAATTTTCAGCCAGGGTCTCAATAATCCTTAAGCGCTGTTTTTCAAGCCTGCTCATCTGAACCAGAAGAGCTGATTTCGATTCTTTGGCTTTGGTTAAGCGAGCGAGTTTTGCATCTATTATGAATTTATTTTCAATCTCAACAATTGCCAGAAGTTCACTTAAGAGTGAAATTTCTTTATCCAGCACTTTAATAAGCTTATTAATTATTATTTTCATTCTCAACCACTAATCCAGGTTTGATACATAATAAGTACTTAAATATTTCTCGTTCCCACGCTCCGGCGTGGGAATGCATATAATACCGTTCCATAGCCCAGAGCTCAGAACATTGCACGTTTCAGTGCGAAAACGCACCAATAATAAATTAAACTGTTGTGTCAATTTTATTTAATATTCCACTATTAACCAGGGACTCGCTGATCATATTTATTGCGATTTTTTGACCCTCAACTTTGTAGGTTCCCTGGCTTAACTGATTTTGAATTTGCTCAACCTTTTCCTGCCTGATTTCAGGCATTGCTTTAACAGCACGAATGGCCTGTTTTAGCTCGTTTGCCCTGTCAGACAGCTCAACTTTATCTTCAGGGCCTGACGTGTCTTTTGGTTTTTCGCAAATCTTTTCTGTTTTGCCGCTTCCCTGAGCATTCTTTATATAAGCGTTCAGATTAATTAAAGGCTCTTTGCCTGAAATTTCCATAAGTATTACCTCCTGTATTTGCCGATTATAATTATTTGCTATTTCTTATAATGTTCCAACAAAAATTATGACTTTTTGTCAGACCATATCTATTATATCGGCACATCCTAATAATATCTTTAGAAAAATTTAAAAATAACTTGTTTTTAAATCAGGATTTCAGATTAATTTCTGTTTTTTCCTCTGTCTTTCCTTTTGCCATCTGTTTATAAATCATCTCCCCCAGACCAATTCCTTTTGTCAGCGAAATCTCTTTGGCAAGCTGCGAATCCAGCATTGCGGTATAAATCTCTTCAGACTTGCCTCCCCCCATCATCTCTGATTTAGGAATAGTTGCGCGCATTTGTTTCATCAACTGATTAAGAAATAAGGACTCAAGCTCAAAGCAGGCTTTTTTAAGCTTATTATCATCTTTAAGTTTATTATCAGCTAAAGCAGGTGTTTTTGAATTTGATGCAGGGTTTTTTGGCTTAATCTCGTAATAATTCAATTTTGGATACGAAATACTTAATAAACTTTCCATTAAATCACCTCAAATCCAGCCTGGAGTGCTCCAGCAGCCTTGATTGCCTGAAAAATAGCTATTAAATCCCGAGGAGAAACCCCCAGGGCATTTAAGGCTTTCACAACATCTCCGATATTAACTCCCGGCTCAACCAAAACCAGTTGATTTGACTCTTCCGTAACCAATATTTCCTTATCCGAAGTCACCATTGTTTCACCCTGAGCAAAAGGATTTGGCTGGGAAACTTCGGATGAATTCTTAATCATAATGCTTAGATTACCATGAGCAATCGCTATTGTTGATATTCTGACATTTTCTCCCATTACCACGGTTCCAGTGCGTTCATTGATGATGACCTTAGCTGAAATATCCGGTACAACATCCAGTCTTTCAATCAATGCAACCAGACTTGTAAGGTTGCCGATATATTTTTCAGGCACCCGAACTTTAACGGTTCCTGAATCAAGGGCGCTGGCCGGCTGGCCGAAAAACTGGTTATTGATAACGTTTGCAAGTCTGGATATGGTTGTAAAATCAGGTTTATGCAAAGACAGAGTCAGAATTTTTTTCCCGTTAAAATCAAAATTTAGTTCCCTTTCAATCATAGCGCCATTTATAACTCTGCCCACTGTTGGAAAATTTTTCTGAATACTGCCACCTGACCCACCGGCAGAAAACCCGCCGGTATTCACAGGTCCCTGCGCCACAGCATATACCTTACCGTCCACCCCTTTTAGCGGCGTTAGTAATAACGTTCCGCCTTGCAGATTTTCAGCATCTCCGATTGAGCTGACCAGAACATCCTGCTTGGTGCCTATTCCGGCAAATGGTGGTAAAACAGCGGTAAGCATCACAGCAGCAACATTTTTGACTGCAATATCTTTAGCTGATACGCTAACACCCATTTTTTCCAGCATGCCTGACATGGATTGAATAGTAAACTTTGATTTTTTGCCGTCTCCGGTTCCATCAAGTCCGACAACTAATCCATATCCAACAAGTTGATTGGTTCGAACACCTTTAATATCTGTAATATCTTTTATGCGCGCTGCATGTGCCTGGGAAATTAAATTAGAAAGGGAAAAAAAGACTATAAATAATCCGGTCAATATTTTCCCGGAAAAATTTTGTTCTTTATAAAATTTTAGCATAAAATTACTCTTTTTGACTTTAAATCCATTAAAAGGGCCAGACAAAATCAAGAATTCTTGCCAGCCAGCCAGGACGTTGACGGTCATTTATAACACCTTTGCCACTATAGGCAATTTTGGCATCTGAAATATAGGTAGACATTACCACATTATCAGAAGAGATATCCTGTGAACGAACAATTCCTGATAAGGTGATTAACTGGACCTCATTATTGACTGAAACCTCTCGCGAACCTCTTACCATTAAATTGCCGTTTGGCAATACATCAACAATTCTAACAGTAATTACAGCAGTTAAATCACCGCTTCGATTAGTTGAGCCGGTTCCATTAAAATCCGATTCCAGTCCACCTTTAATACTTGAAAAAGGATTAAAAAATGGTTGAGTAACTGGAAATTGCTTTTCAAGATTGAAAAAATTGGTCAGACCGCCTCCTACGCCGGATTTACGATTAGTTTTGGTGGAAGCCTTGTTTGAAGCTTTTGATGACTCAATAATTCTTATGGTTAAAATATCACCGATCTTGCTGGCTTTTTGATTTATAAACATTTGGCTCAAGGGGCCGCCATCGACCCATAATGACCCTTCAGCCTGATTTGAGCGCTTATAATCTGATTGCGCTTCAGCATTATTTCCTTGACGCGCATTATAATTTTTGTCTGTTGTCAAATCAGTTTTTTTCCTGGTATTGGAAATATTTTGACCGCAACTGATAAAAATCATAAGCAAAAAAGGCAATAAAAAACAGGTAATTAATTTTCTGTTAAAAATAATGTGTTTTGGATTCATATTTTTCACCAATTAACTTGAACAGTGCTGGAATTTTTGACTCTGGCGTATATTGTTTTATTTGAATCAAGATTAACTACCCTGATCCTGTCGCCGACACGCCCCTTTTCTTTTATAATTCCCTGTGTTGAAATCATCAGGCCCTTTGATTGAGCAATTATCAATACCAAATCACCTTTTTTCACTACAGCCGGTAAGGTGACAAAATTTTTTCTTAATACAGTCCCTGGTTTTAATTTTTTTTTAACTCTTTTACCAATGACATCTGATAGTTGTGTAATAATATCAGCCGGTAGATTTGCAAGATCCTTTTTTTCAATAACAACATCCTTTTTTGAAATAATCTGGTTACGCCCCAGAGGCTTTTTGGCCAGAACAACATCTGTTAAAACTTCAATATAGGCCGTAGCCCATACTCTTTTGATTTTTATTTGATTAACACTTAAATCAACTGATACAGGCAAATTTCCCAGAAAATCATTTTGCGGAGGAATTGAAATAATAGTTGAGATACGACCACGAGGTACCTTTATACTCCGATCCACCCTAATCCTCTTTATTCTTGCCTGGTTCTTATCCCAGGGCATATTCCTGGTTAAATATTTATGGATAACATTTCTGATCTGTTTTTTTGATATTTCCTGAAAACTTCTGACCACTTGAATATTTTTTTCAGCCTGTAAATCAATTCGCGTTAGATCAATTCTTGCCTGACGCAACTTAATCTTAATATAATCCCCGTCAAAAAAACGTGACTTTCCCGGTAATGGCGCGCGCCCAAGTTCGATCTGCTTTAAAGTTTGGATCATTTTTTTATCTTCACCGGAAATTTGAGAAATTTTCCCTAATAGAATAACTTTCTCATCAATATTAACTTTTTTATAGGTTTTTATTACCAGAGGAGGCGCCGCCATTAGATTGGCATTCCAGAAACAGATAAGTATAAAAAGCACTAAAAATCGCTGCCTTCGAGTATTTCCATGTCTTGGTCTTTTAATAATTGAATAAAAACTCATAAAGGATATTTACCGTTTTATATTATTGGCCAGTTGAAGCATCTCATCAGATGCCTGGATCGCCTTACTGTTTATTTCATAGGCTCTTTGAGCTGTAATCATATTTACCATTTCGTCAATAACACTGACATTAGACATTTCAATATAACCTTGTGCAATTGTTCCAAGACCATCTTCTCCAGGAGTACCTGTAATTACAGATCCGGATGCTGCGGTCGGCAAATAAAGATTACGCCCGATACTGTTAAGCCCGGCAGGATTAATAAAACTGGCAAGTGTAATATTGCCTATTTCAGTAGCCTCGGTTTCTCCTGCCTGCAGCACGGATACCGTGCCATCGGTTCCAATTGAGATTGAACGCGTATCAGAGGGTATTGTTAATTCAGGTTCAATCAAAAACCCATCTGAGGTAACCACCCTGCCCTCACTATCAAGCTTAAAAGAGCCTGCTCTTGAATAGGCGACCTCTCCGTTTGGCTGTAAAATCTGAAAAAATCCATCACCTTCAATTGCCATATCCAGTTGGTTTTGGGTTGCCTGAAAATCTCCCTGCGTGAAAAGTTTTTGTGTGGCAACCGTTCTTACACCATGACCAAGCTGGATTCCGGTCGGCACCTTGGTTCCACTGGAAGAGGCAACTCCGGGGGCCCTGATACTTTCATATAAGAGATCCTGAAAATCAGCCCTGCTTCGCTTAAAACCGGAAGTATTAACATTTGCCAAATTATTGGCAATAACGTCAATATTTAAGGTTTGAGCCTGCATTCCAGTCGCCGCTGTCCATAAACTGCGTATCATTTCATTCCCCTTTATAAATTTGTTCAGGCAGGTCTGCCGACTTCATTTATTGCTTTTCCATTTGCTTCATTTATGCTTGTAATGACCTTTTGGTATGATTCAAAAACCCTCATACTTTCGATTATTTCAGTCATGGCTTGAATTGCGTTTACATTGGAAAGTTCAAGAAATCCCTGTCTGATATCCACTGCTTCAGCGTTTTTACCTTTATCAAAATCATCATTGGCGGCAAAAAGAGTATCCCCAAGGCGAGTCAGTTTTTCAGGCTTTTCAAACCGGACGATTTTCAGAGTATCAATCAAGGCGCCATCCACACTTATATTCCCCTCATTATCAATATTTACGTTTTTACCACTTATTATGATCGTACCGCCTTTACCCATAACAGGCAGACCGGACGCGGTAGTTAAGATCCCATCTTGATCTAATTTAAAATTGCCATTGCGGGTGTATTTTAAACCATCTTGCGCTTTGATCGTAAAAAACCCTTCACTGCCAATAGACAGGTCAAGCTGATTTCCCGTTTGCTGCAACTGCCCATTTTTTAAATCAGTATAATAGCCAAATGGTGGCGTAAAGGGAGTTATTTTCTGCTTTCCACCTATTTCCGGACTATCTGTATTTTTTTTGGTTTCTTTTATTTCCTGATCTTTTTCATACATGTTGTGGAAAACAGTTTTACCTTGTTTAAAGCCGGCAGTATTAATATTGGCCAGGTTATTTGACAGCACTTCAAGTCTCATTTGTTGCAGTAAAGCCCCGGAGGCCGCCAAATAAATTGCTCCACTCATTAATCTATCTCCAGTTTATTTTTATATGAACCAATAATAATAAGATAAAGCAATATGCATACCGTATTTTTTTTAGCGATTAACATTGATTTTAATTTTCCCAATTTTTCAGATAAAGCCTTTATTCATGCTGCTTAAGGAATTTTGATATATGCTTTTTCTAAAAAAAGGCGCGTCATTTTTTTATTCTTTTTCAAAAACAGGCACATTGCTTATAGGTAAATATTTCCTGCTTAAAATTTTTTATCTTCTTTCCGTGACCCTTAATAATCAGGCATAGATCTCTTCTTCTCGAATATTTTGATCAGGCATTCTAAACTTGATATAAAGATCAACCTCTGATTTCGGCAGGCCAAGACTCTGGGCTATTTCTTCCCTGTCCATACCGGAATTAATCAGCTTTGATATTTTATCGTATGGATTCTTACTCTTATGTTCCTTATTTTCAAGCGGAGTTATTTTTTCAACTTCCTGGGCTTTTCTTAAATAAGAGGGCAATTCATTAGCAAAATTATCGACTATCAAATTATCCGACAAACCAGCCGAACGCGGCATCTGGTTGATAACTTTTGTCAAATCAAGATACTCTTGTTGAATATTTGCCATAACTGATTGAAAAAACTGATTTATTTTCTGCTGTAAGAGTTGAATCCTAACTTCATCATCAAAGTTCTTCGTTGAATTAGGTAAGCTTTCAAAATCAGTTTTCTTTTTATTATTGCGAGACCTGCCGAAAAAATCTTTCATTAAAACGGCTCCCAAACAAAATAAAGGGAAAACAACTCCTGCTAGTGGAAGACACGTATCAATAATAACTGTTTCCATTTCTTTTCCTCCTGAAATATTAGAAATTCTTTCTCTTCTTTTTTTTATCAATCCAGAATATCATCTTCCAATAAACCTTCACGCCTTAAACACGAACGAAGACGAAGAATTGCCTGAGTGTGAATCTGGGATACTCGGGATTCAGTAATCCCTAAAACTTCACCAATCTCTTTCATTGTTAATTCATCACCATAATACATTGATACTATATTTTTTTGCTTTTCCGGCAATTCATCTATCTCTTCGGCCAGATTTTCCCTGATATCTTTAATGGCGGTCATGGACAAGGCGTCATCATATTTTTTATCAACCAGGCTGTGCATCAGACTGTCTTGCCGGTTTTGGTTTGTATAGCCGATGTCATCAAAACTTATAAATGAGATACCGGTTAATTTTTTTATCTGATAAAACTGCTCCATGTTAAGCTGCATTTCTTTTGCAACTTCTTCTTCAGTTGGTTCTCGTTCCATCTGCTGTTCTAATTTCAAATATGCTTTTTCAAGGTTGCGAATTTTATTTCTGATTGTCCTGCCAAAATAATCTTTTGACCGTATTTCGCTCAGTACCGCGCCACGAATGCGAAATATCGCGTAAGTCAGAAATTTATTATCCCTTGTTGGATCAAATCGTTCAATAGCCTGCATTAATCCAATAACACCTACATGGATAAGATCTTCCGCATCAATAACTGCCGGTAAATTTCCGGCCAACCTGTTAACAATCCTTGATACATACGGTAAATATTCAGCAACAATCTGATTTCTTAATAAATGATTGTTGGAATCTGTAGTTTTGGGGGTAGATGAGAGGTGTCTCATTTAGATTCTCCGGTATTATTAAAACCAATACCACCCTTTTTGATTATTTTATTCCAAAAAAAATAATTAAAAAGGAGCATCTGCAAATTTATTAACAAAATTTTCTGTAAAAAAACAGCTTTCACCATCTGCTATTATTCGTGATTCAAACCGAGACATTTTTTTGGCCAAAACCTTAAAGTCCTGGCTGGCAGGGCTTGCAGGTGCTAACTCACTAATAATTTTTTGTTTTTTAACACCGATTTTAACATTTTTATCACCTGCTACCTTTCCTAAATATTCTATTGAGATATTAAGAAATCTGTCAGCTACTTTGCTGATCTGATTAAAAACTTCCCTGGCCTCTAGCTCATCAGCAACACAGTTAACCAGCAGTTTAAAATTTTTCTCATTATACTGCAAAGAGAGGACTTTCATAAGAGCGTAAGCATCAGTAATTGAGGTAGGTTCAGGTGTTACAACAACAACGATTTGTTGAGCGCTGACATTGAAATAGAGTACATTGGACGTAATCCCGGCGGCTGTATCAATCAAAAGAAAATCATAATCTCCAATAATCGAGTCTATATTATTTATAATTTTCAGCTTTTGTTCGTTGTTTAAATTTGTAAGCTCTTGAATACCCGAAGCTGCAGGCAGTATTTTAATTCCCCCGGGTCCGTCAAGAATTATCTGTGAAACTTTTTTTTCACCACTAATTACATGGGATAAATTATACCTTGGAGCCAGGCCAAGAAGTACATCCAGATTGCCCAGGCCGAAATCCGAGTCTAAAATCAAGACTTTTTTTCCTGATTTTCTTAGAGCATATCCCAGATTTGCAACAATATTGGTCTTGCCTACTCCACCTTTTCCGCTTGTAATAGCTATTATATGGGTTCTTCTTTTCATATGCTTTTTTACCGGTTTATGTTTATAAGAAGTTTTAAGTTTTTGATGTTTTGCAAAATTTATAATCCTGGCTGCTTTATTATTTAAATTCATCTTATCCATTAGTGGTAATATCTCCACATGATTAATTATTTTAAATATCCCTGATTCCCATATTTATGTGCGCTAAACCATATGGTATTCATTTTCTAATACCCTTTGGCCTGTCTATTTATATTCTGGTTTAAATAAGGTTGTTGTTTGGACTTTGGTTCACAGCACATACGACATGGCTCAAATTTTTGTTTCAGTGCTTCTTCCATATTTTTAAACACGATAACATTATCCCAGTTAATTCTTTTCACTGATTTGCAGTTTCGTTTATGAAATATATCTGAATTTTTATTGGCAATATAATACTCTTTTGGAACATTTTGATGATCTTCGGTAAATACATCAATAACCTTGCTGTTTTTCAACGGCTGATAATTATCTGGAAATATTTGAAAGAAAACCAGATCCAATAGTTTAACCAGGGTTATCTGTTCAAGGCTTTCAGGAATTTTTTGTCCCTTTGAAATATAGGAAACAGGAACTCTTGTGGATAATAAAAGATTAAACAGGTTACCAAAGTCGGAGCTTTCATCGATTTTGGTGAATAGCAGCCTGTTAACAGCCACTGTTTTAAAATTTAAAAATGTGTTATGTAAATCTTGATTTTTTGTACCGGCACTTAATACCAGGTGTATTTCATCCGGCATTATAATTTCTATCTGTTGCAGCAGTTCAAACATTTGTTCGCTATTATTTGAACTGAATCCAGGTGTATCTATTAAAATTACATCTTTGGATCTGAACCTTTTCACAGCTTTTTTGATTTCAGCAGAGTTTGCAGTTGAAATTAAAGGGATACCACTGATTTGAGCATATGCTTCAAGTTGACAAGAGCCACCCAGGCAGTTATTATTAAAAGATAGTATACCAACCTGCTTTTGATGAAAAATAGCCAGGTCGGCTGCCAGTTTAGCTATGGCGGTTGTCTTGCCGACCCCCGCAGGTCCCACAAGAGCAACTATTTTTTGAGTACCGTAGTCTATCTTTATAGATCCGGCCACCAATTTTTTTCCAGATAATACTTTTAGAAAATATGGTTTATATGAGTCTTTTCCGGTTATAATTTTATCACCTGCCAGACGTTCAACTTCGTCTATAAGTTCTACGGCATTCCTATGTTCAACCCCGTTTGACAATAGTTTATGCTTAATTATCATTAGCTCTTTTTTTGGATGGTGTTGAGGTTTCGTTTGTTTTTTCTTTGAAACAGGTGATCTTTTTCTGATTGAAGACAGTCTGTTATTAAAATCTTTTTTGGGTTGAAAATCAGCAGGCTCCTGCGTAATATTTGTCTCATAAATATTTTTTTCAACACAAGGTATTTTAACATCAAAAGATTTTGGTTTTTTAATGGTTATCTCTGTCTGATCAATAGCTGCTGTTATCTCTACCTCTTTTTTTTGAAATGGATTAAAAACACTTTTTTTGCCCTTTACCTCCCTGGCAGACAAAATCACGGCCTCAGGACCAAATTCATTTTTTACCATTTTTAAGGCTTCCGTCATATCATTTGCTTGAAATCTTTTAATCTGCATCCGGCAACTCCACTACTCCTAATGATTGAATTTTGACTGTGCTTAAAATTTCATCATATGATAATACAACCAGATTTGGTATAAAACGATCTGCCAGTCTTTTAAAATGATACCTGATCTGAGCTGTACATAATACTATCGGCTGAAGGTTGAGTTCGGCAAATTTCTCAATTTTATTTGCTAAATCATTCATAATCCTCTGAGCTATTATTGGTTCAATAGCCAAAAAACTTGCCTGATCAGTTGTCTGGATTGCTTCAGCTACCTTTTTTTCCACATTCTGATCCAAGGTAATAACATTCAATTGATCATCTGAAGCTTGATACAGGCCTGTTATCCTTCTTGCCATGGCCTGGCGAGCATATTCCGATAAAATTTCAGTCTGCTTTGATAAAGGTGCCCAGTCAGCCAGGGTTTCCAATATAGTCAGCATATCTCTTATCGGTACTTGTTCCACCAGGAGGTTATGCAGCACTTTTACCAGTGAGCCCAGACTCATTAAATTGGGGATCAGCTCTTCCACAACCTTTGGATGAGTTTCCTTCAAATAGTCCAACAGCTTTTGAACCTCTTGACGCCCAAGCAGTTCATGCGCGTGCCTTCTGATAATCTCTGAAAGATGAGTCGTCAGAACAGTTGGAAGATCTACCACTGTATAACCTTTGCTTATGGCATCTTCTCTGGCATCTTCCTTAATCCAAAAGGCTTCTATACCAAAAGTTGGTTCTTTGGTAAGAATACCGTCTATTGAGCCCATTACACTCCCGGAATTCATGGCCAGATAATGATTAACCATTAAATCCCCACCGGCAACTTCAATCCCTTTAAGGAAGATATTATACTGAGATGGTTTTAACTGCATATTATCCTGTATATGAATCGAAGGTATAATAATACCTATTTCCTGGGCAATCTGACTCCGAATTGCTTTGATTTTATCCAGCAATTCACCGTTTTGTTCCGCGTCAACCATGGGGATTAACCCATAACCGATTTCCAGGGATAAAATATCTAAAGGAGGCAGGGGCCTAAAAAGATTATCCGCTGCAGTTTCCTGCTCTTTTTCTTCAATTAGTTCCAAAGATTCTTTTTCAGCCAGACCTTCTCTTTGTAACTGAAAAACAATAAAAGCAATAGAACCAGACACCATGGATAAAATGAAAAATGGAAGTGTGGGTAATCCAGGAATAATAGCAAAGATTAAAAGAATTGCCGATGCAGCTGCAATAGCCCTTGGCTGACTAAGAAGCTGTGAGCTGATCTCTTGGCCCAGGCTGCTGGTAGAGCCGGCACGTGTCACAATAATACCGGCCGAGGTAGAGATAATCAATGCTGGTATTTGACTCACCAGGCCGTCCCCAACCGTTAATATCGTATAAGTCTGGGCTGCTTCGGCAAAACTCATTTTATTTTGTAAAACGCCAATTGCAAATCCAGCCACAATGTTGATAATTGTAATAATAATACCGGCAATCGCATCTCCCCTGACAAATTTATTGGCGCCATCCATAGCCCCGTAATATTCTGACTCCTTGGATATCTGTTCTCTTCTCTCCCTGGCCTCTTTTTCATCTATCATCCCGGCATTTAAATCAGCATCAATACTCATCTGCTTTCCAGGTAAAGAATCCAGGGTAAAGCGGGCTGCGACTTCGGCTATCCGGCCGGCTCCTTTTGTAATTACCATAAAATTTATTATAACCAGTATAATGAAAACAATGACTCCAACAAGATAATTACCGCCGACCACAAAGCTGCCAAAGGCTTTGATTACCTTGCCTGCTGCCATGGGTCCATCACTGCCGTTCAATAAAATAATTCTGGTGGAGGCAACATTTAAAGAAAGACGAAATAAAGTAGTCAAAAGTAATATTGCTGGAAAGGCCGATAATTCCAAAGGTTTTAAAATATACATACCAACCAGCAAAATAATTAAAGCAAGTGTGATATTCAAAGAGAGCAGGAGATCCAGAAATATAGTTGGAATAGGAATTATCATTACCATTAATATACACATAACGGCAAATCCCATAAAAATATCTACATTTTCAATTATAAGGGAAAAATGCTTCAGATATTTATTCTCTTGAATTATTTCCATCTTCTTTTGATACCATTTGCCTTTGAATTATAATTTTCCTGAAAATATTTTAACATGCCAATTATTCAATACAATATATAGCATTAGCATTTTCCATGCCTAAGCTCTAAAACAGATTTAATAATATACTTTAACAGCTATTTCAGCATGTTATCTTATTAACAGGAAGGTTTCTATCTTGAATAGCTCAATAAAGCTAAAATAAACAGGGGGTTTGCGATAAAAGTAGTCGCCGGACAAGATGCCGGCTGTTATTTCCGTCAATTTTATGACAAAAATAACCTCTGTAAACAAATACCGGTTCCCAATAAAAAGTCCTTCTACCCGAGGTGCCCGAATTTGATGTTCAAAAAGTTCGGGCAGAATGGGGACCTTAAATGCCAACCGCTATTTGAGGGCATAGTAAATTTAACTAAAGTTTTTATATGAAATGCCAATAAAATAAAAATCATAACTCACTAATAATACATTGCATATTATTATTCTCAAAACATATTATCCATGGTACGGATATTACGATTCGCAAAATTATATTTTTAAATTTAAATTTAACTAAAGTTTTTATAAAGTATGCCGATATCTATTATTAAGTTTTTGAACGATAAATACTAGCTTAACGATAAATACTAGCTTAACGATAAATACTAGCTTAACGATAAATACTAGCTTAACGATAAATGATTAATAGACAAATGAATTTAACACATATTATTTCCTATAGCCGCTTGCGCAATTTGATCCGCGACCCTGCAAAAAGGTGCCGGCAAATAATTTCAGACTTAGGGAATTCCAAATCCACGTCATCAGACACCGCCGGCTGCACTGCAAAAAAAATTTTTCCTTTAAAACAGGGAATAAATAAGCAGCAAAAAATTTTACTGCCTTTTGTGCCTGCCCTGCGTAAGCGGCAAAAAGATTTAACCGAAGTGTCGGTCAATACAGAGGATGATTTTCTTTCACTTGGAACCAAACTCCAGGATTTTTCATCCCGTGCAAAATTTCTGACAGAGCAATCAGCTCACATTGCGGGATTATTTGACAAAAACAGGGAGGGCAACCCCCTTGACCATGCCGGGCGGGTTTCAGAAGAAACCCTGGCGATTTTGAAGATATTTGACGCTGAAACGATAGAAGCAACCTCAAGGATAAACTCAATTGCCGCAAAGATTAAGATGCTTTCTAAACATAAAAGAGATTTTGATATAATTTCGCGAACTCTTCGCGTACTGGGAATAAATATCAAGATCCAGGGCGCACAAATAAGGGATGGAAGCGACAATTCGTTTTTTCTGGCTAACGAAATCAGCAAACTTTCCATAAAAACAGACGTCATTATCAACAAGCTGTTTAGCTGTTTAAAGACTGCGGATGCATCTATAGTAACGATTGCAGGCCGGATCAATCAATATCTGCAAAAAGACCGCAGCCAAACTGAACAGACTGAAAAAAGGATAAACAATTCTCTTGGCAAACTCAAAGGAATGTTTGATCTTTCAACCGGTCTGTCAGCAAACATTGCTTCGCGTTCCTCCGAAATTTCAAAAAGAGTGAGTGCTGTTGTCATGTCCATGCAATTTCATGATAGTTCACGGCAAATAATTGAACATGTAGCCGAAGCCATGGAAGATATTTGCAAAAAGATTGAAGGAGATTCCGCGTCTGACGATAATTGCGGGCAGCATTTGGCGGCATACACATCAAAGGTTACGATCGTTCAGATATCTCAACTGGATCTTGTGGCGTGTGAAATGGAAGATGCGGAGAAAAAAATGATTACGGCTCTTGAGGAAATCGCCAGGCGCACCGCAGATCAGTCTGAAGAAATTTCAAAGGCATCAGGCGCAGGTGAAACAGAATCGGACGATTCGATCATCGTTCAATTCAGCAGTGAAATATCCGCCGTCATATCCTCCCTTTCGGAAAAAACGGATATTAATCGCTATATCCTTGAAAAGGTAAAAGTAGTTTCAAAAACTGTAAAAGAGATGTCCTCTTTTATTAAAGATGTGGAAAATATTGCCGAAAGCATAAAACTCCTTGCGTTAAACGCACAGATAGCATCTGAACATATAGGAAAAAGCGGTCTTGCCCTGGGTACTCTTGCTCGTGAAGTTCGAGATATTTCAATCCAATCGAACAAGGTAGTCGGTAAAGTATCAACGGGCATTAAGACAATTCTGAAAAGATCAGACGATCTGCAAATCCGTATCAGCGCTGTTTTTGCCAAAGGCTTAAAGGATGCGGAAGATCTAAAGCAGAGAGCCGCCGAAGCCGGAAACGGTTTAAATACCCTGAACAGGGAAATGGTGGAAAATAATTCAGGGCTTAGCAAAAAAAGCAGGGAGCTTGCTTTTGATATTTTCGCCCTTACATCTAAAATTCAATTTTCTCGAAAAGTGGTTGAGTGTATCGGACATATCAAGGAAACAATGCGGGATTTAATTGAAACAGCCGGGCCATATAATCTTGAAGCAGAAGCGGAGCTCAATGAACCGGCTTTGGACGGATTAAACAACCGCTATACCATGGAAAGCGAGCGTATAGCCCATGAAAAGGCCTTTGGTTCTTCACCAATGGAATCTGGTGATGAGACAAAC
>JASFBJ010000349.1 GCA_030149585.1 Desulfobacterales bacterium
TATTTATGCTGATTCAGCAGAAATAATAGTCCGGGTCTGTGGAAGTCTAAAGCTGTAACTAAAAAAAACACCCTGAGAATATTCAATCCAAAACAGTGCTGAATATCTCCGGCGGTATTTGCCCTAAATAAATTTTCCCGTTAATTACATATCCTGGAGTTCCAGTAATTCCAAGATTAATTCCAACTGAGATATCATGCTTTACTCTATATCTCAGGGCTGGATTTCGTATTGAAACAGCCGCCGCTCTATAATCCAGTCCTATTTTATCGGTAAGAATTTTAATATTAATATCCTTATGATCATCAGTCGCACTAAAGAGCAGATCATTCATCTCCCAGAATTTATTTTGGGTAGTGGCATATTCAGCAATCAGGGCCATTGCTCCTGAACCAACATGATATTTATCCTTAACAAGTGGGTTGAACTGGTCATCCATTGGGAAATGGCGATGAATCAGCTTGATTTTATCAGGATATTCGGCAACAAGCCTGCGTAAAAAAAAATGCATTTTTTTACATTGAAAGCACTGGTAATCCGTAAATTCCATGATTTCCAGTTCCGGCTGCTTTGCCCCTATCCAGGGGTATCCCTCCTCGGTTATTCCAGTTGGAAGATCCAGAGAAATTTGCAAAGGATTAAAATGCCAGTATTTGGGATATCCGAAAATCAAAATTAACATAACCATCAAAAAAGAGCAGAGCAAGACAAAAGTCTTTTTCCTGTTTTCCCACCAGAAAAGTCCATCCTCTTTTATACCCACAAGCATTTTTTGTTTGTCAAAACGCTTGAAAATTATCCAGGGAAAATAACATAAGAGAAAGCTGATCCCATAACTTACTATACACATCATACAATAACTGTGAATATAATATGCGGATATAATGGCCAGTATTATGCTGTAAAGACAAAACCCAAGGGAAAGAATAAAAAGAGACGGCCAGACCCTTTTTTTTCCGGCTGCTTTGCCCCCGGCAATCAATGTTATTCCTAAAAAAACAGCATAGCCGAAAATTCCCCAGACAGGGACAGGAACATCCCATAAAATTGCATAGGGACTTTGGGAAACCGTGTCACAGTTAATTGCCCGGGTAATAGCACAAAAGCTCTTATAGGCAATATCATTATAAACCCTGTAATGGGAAACTGCCAGGTAGAAAGAATCTGCAATACCGCCAAAAGCCAATATTATGACAGTCCAAAAATAGACTGGAAAGGGAAGAGGTTTTTTTTTTATTTTATTATTCATAATCGGAAATCTATAATCTTGATGAATTACCCCATATTTTGCGCCTTATGCATAATCTCTTGTTTCAGCCAGTTGCGCATTAATTTTATGTCTATTGGCAACAAAAAAGCATCATTTGCAAAGCTGTTTAGTTGAGCCTTTATCGCCCAAAGGGAATATTTACTCAATAAAATATTTGTATAATATCTTGCAGGCTCATGTTTATTTGCCTTTAAGCTGTTTTCAATTAAAAGCAAACAAGGTGCCATATTTTCAGGAGGCAGGTGCAAAGCCTTTTTAAAAAACCAGTCTGCCCTGGTATAATCTTCTGATAAAGAAAATGCAGAGCCGATATTTAGCAATGTGGTTTGAAAATAAGGCGCCATCTTTAGAGCTTTTTGGAAAAATGGAAGTGCTTCACGCGGTCTGTTTTGCTTTAATAGAATAAATCCTTTGCGGTTTAGATAACCTTCATGGGCATTTTTTCGTGAAACCAGCAGATCTGCATTTTCAGATGCTTGTTCCAATTTTCCCAGTTTAATTAATATGCCTGTCAATTCAAAGCGGGCCTTTGCATTATTATGATCATTATTCAAAACCTCCTGATAAAGCTCAAGCGCTTTTTGATATTTCCCAAGGCTTGTGTAAATCCCGGCCATGCCAATCAAAATACCTGGTTTAAAGGGCTTGCGAGAGTGGTCAAGTTCAAGCGTTTTGCGATATGCTTTTAAAGCGCCCTCATAATATGCGGGATTTGCATTCTTGCCGTGAACCAGATCAAAGATAACATTCAGCACCGGCCTGGCCCTGGCTGGAGCTTTTTGCATTGCATCCTGCCACAGGCTCTTTTCAGTTGCCCAGACCTTATTTCTTGTATAAGTTGCCATTCCCAGCCCAAATATTATAAATATAATGCAGGCAGCAGCCAGCCAGGACAGCCAGTATTTTCTTTTTTTTAAATATTCAATTAAATAATTGCAGCCTGCTGCCACAGGAAAAAATAAAAATAAGGACGGCAGATAGTTGCGATGCTCAAAAACAAGTTCAAGGGGCAGAAAAGAAGATTCTACTATATGGTTTAAAAAAAAGAAGAGAATCGCAAAGCTGAAAAGCGGCCATTTTTTCATCCAGGCCAGACCCGCAGAGATTAAACAAATTACTGACAAAATCGCAGGTAAAGTTGTCCAGGGTTTAAATAATGAGGTGGATATCAAAATATCATGTTCAATGGATAAGCGATATGGGGCCGGGAAAAAAAGCTGGGAAAGATAAAATATCAGGATCCTGCATTCAGTCATTAATCGCTGCGTCAATGAAAATGGACGACAGGTATAACCTTTTAAAAAAAAGAAGAGATCATGCTTAAAATAGAGTACAAGCCCGCCAATGATAAAACCTGAGCAAATTATACCCAAAACAAATAAAGTCGACCTTTTATTAACCTGCCATTTAAAATCCTGAAAAAAAATCAGCTCAAGCAAAATCAAACTAAAAGGTAAAAGAGCGACATTTTCCTTGCAGCCCACTCCCAGAATAAAAGCTGTCAGGCTGCCAAAAAAAAACATCACCTGCTTTAAACGAAAAGATGCGAGCCGGCCGGCAATATAAAAATAGAGACTAAGAATAAAAAACAGGGTTGCCAGGGAAGCCATTCGTTGAATAATATAGGTCACAGCCTGGGTCTGGATTGGATTAACAGCCCAGAAAACTGCTGCTAAAAGCGCGATAAAATAACTGCTGTCTTTAAATCTGTTTTTAAGTTTGGGAGAACCTGATAATTTTTGAATTGCGAGAAAAAGAAAAAAAGCCGCAAGAAGATGAATTAAAATATTAACTATATGATATCCAGCTACATTATCTTTGCCGAAATACCAGTTAAGAGCAAATGTTAGGCAGGCGATTGGACGATATAATTTTGTGTTTGAGGCCCAGGGATTTGTTGGATTGGAAAAAAAGGTCTGAAAAAGAGATTCAGGCTGCAAATCTTGAAGATGCAAACCATAGTTATTTATAATATTGGGTTTGTCATCAAAATGCCAGGAAGCATTGAAGGTGTTGGAATAAATGGTAAAAATCAAAAAAAATAACAGACAAAAAGCAACGCAGCTATTTCCATTTTTAAGATGAATATTTTCCATGCAAAAACCTTTTCTTTTAATATTATCCGTTAATTTAATAGAGATTTAAAATATAGCATATTAAAAATCA
>JASFBJ010000350.1 GCA_030149585.1 Desulfobacterales bacterium
TAACTAAGGGCTCGCGCAAAAATAACTTTACATTTTAAGCGCCGATGCATCCAGCCTGGCTGCGTTGCGAAAGTTCGGAATATGCTTGATATTCCTGCACTTTCGCGCCTTGCCAGTCTGGTGCCTCAACACTTAAAATTGCAAACTTATTTTTGCGCGAACCCTAAAGGTATTTTATGATTCTTATTATTGATTTTGGATCACAGTTCAACCAGCTTATTGCCAGGCGAGTCCGGGAAAACAATGTTTTTTGTGAAATAAAAGCCCCTGTGATTTCCATTGAAAAAATAAAAGAGTTAAATCCAGAGGGAATTATTTTATCCGGCGGCCCGGCCAGTATCTATGAAAAAAACAGTCCAAAAATCACCAAAGAAATTTTCAGTCTGAAAATACCGATTCTTGGAATCTGCTATGGTTTACAATTTATGGTAAACTCTTTGGGAGGAAGCGTCGCGAAATCACGTAAACGCGAATATGGTTTTGCAAAGCTTCGCATAAACCGTGCAACCGGTTTATTTAAAAATGCAGATACAAACACCTCCTGCTGGATGAGCCATGGTGATTCTATTGATATATTGCCTAATGGATTTGTGATCTCAGCTTCAACCAATAACACAAAAATAGCTGCCACCTGCAACAGCCTCGAAAAATATTACGGCGTTCAATTTCACCCGGAAGTCGAACATACTGACCAGGGAAAATTGATGCTGAAAAATTTTATTTTAAATATCTGCAAATGCAAACCTTCCTGGACCATGAAGTCATTTGCAAAAGATTCCATTAACCAAATTAAAAAACAGGCTGGTGAAAAAAAAGTAATTCTTGGCCTTAGCGGTGGAGTTGATTCTTCGGTTACCGCTCTTTTAATTCACAAGGCCATTGGTGAAAATTTAACCTGTATCTTTGTTGATAATGGTTTATTACGAAAAGATGAAGCCAAAAAACTAAAACTGACTTTAAATAAAAATCTTGATGTCAACATTCGTTTTGTGAGTGCCAAAACCAAATTTTTAAAGGCTCTGAAAAAAATTACAAATCCCGAGAAAAAAAGAAAAATAATAGGCAACCTTTTTATTGAGGTGTTTGAAGCTGAGGCCGCAAAAATTAAAGGAGCTGAATATTTAGCACAGGGAACTCTTTATCCGGACATTATTGAATCTCGATCCGCATTTGGAGGCCCTACAGCGGTTATCAAATCGCATCATAATGTAGGTGGCCTGCCAAAAAAAATGAAGTTAAAGCTTATCGAGCCATTAAAACATCTCTTTAAAGACGAGGTCAGACACCTTGGCAAAGAACTTGGATTAACAGATGAACTGGTCTGGCGGCAGCCTTTTCCAGGGCCTGGTCTGGCAATCAGAATTATTGGGGAAGTTACTGCCCCTCGTTTATCTATTTTAAAAGAGGTGGATGCAGTTCTTTTGGATGAAATAAGGAAAAGCGGTTATTATAATAAATTATGGCAGTCTTTTGCTGTTTTACTACCCTTGAAAAGTGTTGGAATTATGGGTGATGGCCGCACTTACGAAAATATTGCGGCAATTAGAGCTGTTACCAGCAAAGATGCCATGACAGCAGACTGGGCCAGACTACCTCATGAGCTTCTTGGAAACATCTCTAACCGAATTATAAATGAAGTCAGAGGCGTTAACCGCATTGTATATGATATAAGTTCAAAACCTCCGAGTACAATTGAGTGGGAATAGAAATAATGGACGATCTTTCAACAAAAAAATTTACTCTTAATTCAGGCAGAAAAGAATCAGAGCCTGTTTTAAGAGAAGAAATTGAAAATCTGAAAATCACAAAACTTGGTCACAGGATTATATTATTTTCCATCCTTATCCCTGTTTTATTAATTACCATTATTGCTGTAGCATATTTTGATATTAAACAAAAAATTTCCGGTACACAAAGCACAGGAACTCTTAAAGTACACAACCTTGCCAAAAATCTGGAATCCCGCTTTTCATCTTTATCACTCAAACAGGCCAGACTGGAAGAATTTTTAGCAAAAGAAAAAGGAAACACATCTCAGTCAACTGCTTCTCTTGGAATTCAATTAAATAAAGTTGAGCTAACGCTTAAAAAATTAGATAAAGTCAAGATTGATGCCAATCTTTTATCAAAAGAAACCAAAAAAATCACAACAAATATCAAACAGCTTAAAAATAACCTTGCAAAGATTAAATCAAAAATTGAAGTTAATAGCCTTTCTGTTAAAAAAAAAATCAACAAATTAGCCGTTGATCTGGCAACAGCAAAAAAACAAAATATTAAATTGCGACAACAGCTTGATCTTTTAGCAAATAAAAGCTTATCAAAACAGGATTTTGATAAGCTTTTTAAAATTGAAAGAATGAATTATAAAGATTTACTGCAACAAAAATATGCTGGTTTGGATGCTAAAATTGCACTTATTGAACTCAAACAAAAAAGATTAAATGAATTAATAAAAAACAGCCTCCTTGAAAAAAAAGTACAGCCTAAACACAAACCCGCTGCAAGGCCTCCTGCCAAACCTGTACTAATACAAAAGCCACCTGCAATAAATCAAACTGAACCGGTTTTGCCTAAACCCGGTGAAATCACAGAACAAACTATTGAATAAATTAAAAGAGATAAAAAATGGATAAGACAGTATTATTAAATCTGCTGCAATCCGTAGCCGACGGTAAAGAAGCTGTCAATAATGCTGCGGACAGCTTATCGCACCTTATAATGGAAGATATTGATTATGCCCATATAGATCATCAAAGATCTACTCGAAAGGGCTTTCCTGAAGTGATTTTCGGACAGAATAAAACAGCTGGACAGATTTCCGGTATTATCTCAAAAATGTCGAAACAGGAAAATATAATCCTGGCCACCCGGGTAAATCCTGTAAAAGCTGCTGATGTAATAAAAACAATTCCAAAAGCAGTTTATCATAAAGACGCAAGGATGATTATTTTAAAAAAAAAAGCGATTTCCATTAAAGCCAAAGGTAATATTCTGGTGCTTTCCGCCGGCACATCAGATATCCCTGTTGCCAAAGAGGCATATTTAACGGCTAAAGCCATGGGCAATCAAGTTGAATACATTTTTGATGTAGGAGTGGCCGGCATTCACCGCCTTTTTGCCCATAAGGATCTGATTGAAAAGGCTTCCGTACTGATCGTTGTAGCCGGCATGGAAGGAGCATTGCCGAGTGTGGTCGCAGGGCTGGTTGGCTGCCCTGTAATTGCCGTGCCGACAAGCATTGGTTATGGAGCATCTTTCAAGGGAATAAGCGCTCTTTTGGGTATGCTCAACAGTTGCAGCTCAAATGTTGCTGTTGTGAATATTGATAATGGTTTTGGAGCCGGATATATGGCTGCTGTAATTAACAGGCTGACAATTTAGGAACGGGGACGAATTAACTTCCCCAACTATGCATCACAGCTTCAGGCCA
>JASFBJ010000351.1 GCA_030149585.1 Desulfobacterales bacterium
AAAATTCTTGGGTGTGGACGCTAAAACTTAAAAACCCGGGGCGAAAACCGAAGAAATAGGTATGGTGTCCCCTGAATTCGGACTACGTGGCCTTTATGTGCAGTCCTGAAGGATTCAGGCGCGGGATACCTCAGGTTATGAAGGAGATTGCCGAAATCTATCTTGAAACATTTCCTGATGCTCAGGGTGTAACCGTATCCTGGATTGCCGGCGGAGGAGTAAAGGGGCAGAAAACCTTTTTAAGAGACAACATGCCCTAAACCGGAATATAATTTTGAGTGTTGAATTCTAAATTTTGAATTATTGGCTGGCTTATTGCGCTGTTGCCGTCAATCTGCCCAGCTTTACAACAGCCGGGGGGCAGGGCGGACCGAATAAGCCGTACCAGACAATAGCTGCTTTATTAAACGGGTATCTACCGCCTCCAAATTCAATCTTGCCGCCAGCAATTCCCCGCGCTCTGTAAGTAAATTCTTGAGTATGACCCGGGCCGGTTTCGTTGAATTTCAGGTAAAGGTTTTTTTCCGCTCGTAATACAACGCCGTCAAAACGCGTTGCGGTATTGAAATGTGGTTGACCGATATCGCCATTTGAATATATATAAACAGTCTTTTCTCCTTCACCGCCCAACTGCAGAACAGAGCCACCCAAGAAACTTATGTTGCATTCCGCCGCTATGGTGAAATTATACGCATACGTTGTGCCAGCAGTCGCTTTTCCACGTACGATTAAATTACCACCTAAGCCCTTAAAATAATATGTTCTGCCTTTATGATCCTCAATATCTCTATTCAGTCTGAAATAAAAAAGATTTCCATCCTTACATAACTGATTTCCATTATCATCTGGCAAACATCCTGAATCAGGGAAATCGTCTTCGGTTATGACCTGCCCGCTGTTATTTGCTTTAGCCTCGAATTCATTCCAGTCTACAGGAGGAATGCTCACCCTGGCAGCCCCTTCAATGCCTTCGGAAAAATTGACATACCCGCTTGCAGTAAGGATTGTGTCACCTGTAAGTGTTACGTCTGCCTTGCCTTTAGTAAAATCAATATTGCTGTTTGAATGCATAAAACCCATATTCTTAAATTGCGGATACCCGTCTTGCCAATATTTATATACTTTTGAGGTTTCTATCCCGTCCTCCTCCTCCACAAGCGCCAGCATCCCATACCTTACCAGATACGCAACCGCCGCGGCCTTCACTGTAACCTCATCTTTGCCCACAAAACCGCCCATCAAGGTCTCTTCGGTTACATTCAGCTTTACCATGACCGCATTATTAAATTCATCTTCAGGATATACGGCTTCTCCTTCCGCAACAAAATCCTTATAAACCTGAAAATTATCATATAAATTCTTTTCATCATAAAACCCGACCTTCACTGTAATGGAGCCTGCCGGCAGCCCGTTATCAATAGCCACCTGCCGGGCAACACCCGCAGGATCACCATCACACAAACTTACCGCCCCGGCCATAGCCGCCGCCTCCACCCCGTTTTGATATTTATTTTTTTTCCCATACAAATATCCGGTATCAATAACAAAAGCAAGCATGGTAAGCAGAACAATCATCGCCAGCGCAACAACAAGAGCCACACTGCCGGCCTGGGATTTGGGATGAAGCAGAAGGCGAAAGGGAAGGAGTAGAACTTTTTTGCGAATTTTAATTTTTATATTCATAATAGCCCAAAATTATTCTCATTCTAACGGATTTTGTGGGTCGGATGTTATTATACCCAAAATGTCGTGATGGAGTACAAAGTGATACCGAAATGCAGTGGTGAAGTATGAAGTAATGCCCAACCTGCACAATTTTTGTAAGATTTATGATTTTTGGCAATACTCCTCCGCTTTGGTTTCTATACCAATTTGACGTCTAAATTTGATAATCAAGTTTGTTCAGGCTATTGCCGATATCCACCCATTGAGCTGGCTACCAAAAGATTTTCAAGCCAATTGTCACAATATTTGAACCCGTTTAGCTCTGTAGCTGCGCAGACTAGTTCATTTCTATTGCCGACTGTTCGGGCGCAATATGGCTGAAAATTCCTTAATATAGCCCAGGCGCGGATACCCGCCTCTGCTGAGGCCAATGTGCCATGAAAATACTGCATATTGAAAACATATCTGTCCAACCATCGCATAAGTCTATCAACCATATTGCTGGTGCGATGGGCATTAGGGTGATCGTAAGCTTTGACAAAATTTGGTCCCTTGTCGCATAAAGCCAGGACCTTATCAAGAAAGATACCTTTACTGATCTTTTCCAAAGCTTTTTCTCTCAATCGTCTGATTCGTTGAGAAAAGGAGCACTTATTTTCAGCCTTAAAAACATTCCAAACAGCTTCAGAGATCTCGTTAAAAAGTTCTCTATATTTCTTTTTGCAACGGTCTCGGATGCTGATAAAGGCATGCAAAAAGCAATATATTATGGTGCAAAGGAGGAATAACGTTTTCCAGGCATTACCCGTTGCTTTCCAACCATCTGTGTTGACAGTTTCCACGTAGTACTCAGGATCAACATTTTTGGCCTCACCGGCAAATTTACCGTATGCTTCCGTTAAAGCTGCCTTGCTTGCGCTCTCAGACACAGATGCGCCTAACAAACACCCACCACCAACTGTAATTGCCCCATAGACCTTCTGTCCTTTCAACGATGTGTGCTTTTCATCGGCTACAACATCTTTTGGCAAATATTCGGGATTTTTCACCGTGGTGCCTACAATACTGCAACGTTTAAAACCTGTAACCATTCGGTACCAATACATATCGTTCCTGCCAAATCCATAGGTTAGTGCCCAGTAAGGCACACTGAAACGCTGATAAAACAGTGGCAGTTCAACATCGGATACCAACCCGGTCATGTAAGGCATCACAAACGATGGGCATATGCTATACACATCGCCTGACGCCAATATTCTAATCCGGCGTTGCTCGATTCCTAACTTAGCTGAAGGTAACGTTTTGCCGTGCAGTTCGTAACCTCCAGTTATCGCATGAGGAAACAGTTCCGGATGTCTTTCAATCCAGCCATCCACATGAGATCTAAACTTCTTTCCATCATTCATTATAACTTCATACATTTCCTTATTAAAAGAAAGCCGGATCGTTTTACTTCCACGCGGTAAATTCTTAGGTTCCATGAGTTCAACCTCCTTCATAGGTTTTTTTCATGTAACCATGCCTGAAATGACAAAAAATGTCTAATGAAATCGCATGAAAATCCAAAAAAAATTCTGGATTGTATCTCTGTCTCAACCTACAACTTGATAGAATATCTCCTTTTACCTATAAAAATCGTACTTCGATTAAGCCGTATTGCTCAATATATCAGTTAGCTATGTCCCAACAGAATCCGTTAGAATGAGAAATTATTTAAGACTTCTTTTACTTCAGGAAACTTGACCGACAGTTTTTTTATAGCGAGGA
>JASFBJ010000352.1 GCA_030149585.1 Desulfobacterales bacterium
CCTTTCTCTGGCCTTGTGAAATTTATTATGTGATAATCTATAGTGCAGGAGCCTGAAAAAATGTTAAACCCTTATAAAGTATTAAATATTGACGCAAGTGCCTCAAAAAAAGATATTATCCAGGGCGTTGCCCTGGCTATGCAAACCAGAAAATATAGTGGAAAAGAAATTGCGATTGCGCAAAAAGAGCTGCTGAATCCAGTTACAAAGGCTGTTAATGATTTTATTTATTTTATAGATCCGATAGCTTCTGTAATTTTGCCGAAAATTCCTGAAGTTTCAAAATCGACAAATGTCAAAATTTCCGATTTAAAGCTTTTGCCTGTTTTTGAAGAAGAATAATGAAAAGAAAAAAAGAGTTATTAAGAGAAAAATTAATTGATTTTCAATTAAAGATTGCTGCGCTGGACCACACTCTGAAAGAACAGGAAGACAGATTTAAATCAAGGGAAAATGCTCTGTATCTCAACCTTTTTGAAGTACTGGATGCTTTTGAAAATCTTGCAAAAACGATCAAGGCAAAGGAAGATGGATTTGACAAAACCACAAGGCGAATAGCAAAAAACATCAGCTCAATTCAGCAAAAACTGGCAAGGTCATTAAAATTACGTGGAATAATTCCTGTTGAATTTAAAGATAATCAGGCCAGGATGGAGTATTGCAAAATTGTTGAAACACGGCAGGACCCTCAAATGGAAAATGAATCAATATTATCTATTATCAAAACCGGGTATCTGGATAAAAACAGCAATAAGGTTTTAAGAAAGGCGGAAGTCGTTATAATTGTTAATAGATAAAACTCTTTATTTTTTTGCAGATCTTAAAGCCTGCTGTAATTTTTCTCCTAAAGCGCTAAATGTGTCCTCTTTATTGCCGGTAAACTCTTTCCACTCATCAGAATCATTTGGATTAGCAGGTCCCAGCAAAATTTTCTTTTCGGTTTTATCTATTTTAAGCAGATTTACCAGGAGGGTTTGACCTGGTTTCAGTTTTTCCAAATCCGCATAATTTTCAGCCTTTTTTATGGCTGAGATTGGTAAAAGCCCGGTAATGCCTGGTTCAAGGGTTATAAAATAACCAAATCTTTCTTTTTGATCCAACTGGCCTTTAATTATTTTTCCAACCTCATATTTTTCTTCCACCAATACCCAGGGGTCTCCCTGAGCGTCTTTCATGCTTAAAGAGACTCTTTTCTTTGCAGCATCAAATTCTTTGACCATGACAAAAACAGTTTCTCCAGGATTGACCTCGTCAGCTGGATTATGAACCCTTTTAACATGGCTCATCTCACTGATATGGACAAGGCCCTCAATGCCTGGTGCGATTTCAACAAACACACCGAAATTCATGCAGCGGGTTATTTTTCCTTTAACCTTATCCCCATAGCTGAATTTATCACCAATATTTTGCCATGGATCAATGGTTACCTGCTTGACGGAAAGAGATATTTTTTTCTGTCCAGGCTTTTTACCATCATTTATGCTAAGAACCTTTGTTTGTAATAAATCCCCAGGAGCCACGGCATCTTCCACCTTTGCAAGACGAGACCAGGACAACTCCGAGATATGAATCATTCCCTCAACACCGGGCACAAGTTCCGCAAAAACGCCGTAAGGCATTAATCTTGTGACTCTGGCATCCACCACATCCCCAATTTTCAGGTCGGCAAAAAATGCCTGTTGATTTTTTTGCTGCTCTTTTTCCAGAAGATTGCGCCGGGAAATAACAATATTGCGACCATTTTGTTCAAACTGAATTATCAAAAACTCATATATTTGCCCCACATATTCTTCAGGTTGTTCCACATATTTGATATCTATCTGGCTAATTGGACAAAAGGCAGAGTGTTTTAACACCTCAACCCGAAACCCGCCCTTACAGGTCATGGATACCTTGCCTTCAACCGGAATTTTATTGGAATAGGCCTCTTGCAGCATGTTCAGACCGCCAATTCCTGAGATTGCTCTGGAAAGCCTGATCTCGTCTTCAGCTCTGGCAATAACATATAATTCCAGGATATCCCCTTCGGCAAAAGGGAACTGATCTTTTTCATCCATAAGTTCCTGTTTTTCAACGACACCATCCACTTTTGTGCCGGTATCCACAAAAACAGAGCTTTCACCAACAGCAATAATCGGACAAGAAATTTTATCGCCCACCTGAATATCATCACTTCTGGTAGAGCTATAAGCTTCCAGCAAATCAGCAAAACTTTCATTCTCTTCCGGTTCGGTTGGGGTTGTGTCTTTTTCCGTCATGATTTTTTCCAATTTTTTTTAACAACTAAAGGAGTAATTAATTATATTTCAGATTTGGTTTATAAAAATATTTATAGTATCTTGATTAAACTAATGTCAAGAAAATCTGCAACAACTTTCAAGCGCCAGGGTATTTTTGAGCAGGCCCTAAGGAACGAGGACTAAATAACTGCTAAAAGACCAAAAATATCATCCTTGCGTGAAGTGAAATCAGTCATTATTTTATTTAAACCAGATTCACTAAGATTAAGGCGTTTGATAACATCATCATAAAACTGATAGGACAGCTTATCAGCCTCAGAGTGAATTCCAAGCATTACACATATTATATCTGCCAGATAGATCATTTGGGTTCCTGGATGATCAATGGCTGTTTTATCGGAAATATGGTGATTTTTAATCATAAAAATCATTTGTTTGCTAAAATTCCATTTTTCAGCTACCAAAGCTCCTATAGTCGCATGATCCATGCCGATCACCTGTTTTTCAGCCTCCTGAAAAGATAATTCATTTTTTTCAACTATAGTTTTTATTTTTTCAAGTGAATCAGCTACCTCCTGATTTAGAATTATTTTCCCGATATCCTTTATCAAAGCTGCCGTAAAAATTGTATGTTTATTATCTGTCTTCAGGTGCCTGGCAATCAGTTTTGCTATGAGTGCGCTTGACACTGATTGTTTCCACAGCTCTCCCTCCTTCAGACCGTAACCGTCCTGGGCTGTTTTAAAATTATTTGTCATAGCCTGCATTAAAATAATATCGACAATCTGATTCAACCCCAGCAGAATGACTGCCTCATGTACGGAATCAATCTTACGCGGCAAACCAAAGTGAACGGAATTAACTGTTTTTAGCAGGTTGGCGGTAATCACCGGCTCATAAATTATCAGATCAGCGACTTCCGTTATAGGAGCATCCTTGTCATCTATCAATTCCATCAACTGAATCAAAACCTGGGGAACAGGCTTAAGGCCGTCAATTTGAGAGATAATTTTATTTATAGTGATCATTTTAATAAACCTCTTATTTTTTATTGAATTTAATTTATATTTATGCTAACGGCCTATTTATCTTTTTTTAAATAAATTACGTAACTTTCGGCATCCTTCAAATTTAGTTTACACTTTTTAGATGTTGCTTCTTGCCTGGT
>JASFBJ010000353.1 GCA_030149585.1 Desulfobacterales bacterium
TAAATAATTATGGTTTTGATCTTTTTTTTGGAAAACAAAGGGTTTTAACTCACGCAGCATCGCGGATAATATTCGGTAAAAAATTTTTAGATTTTGAGAGTGGAGTAAAGACGTCCATTGGTGCGGTCAGAGATACGCTATATACTACCAAAGAGATGGGCAGGGATATATTTTCAAATACGATTATGAATCTACCGAGTTTTTTTTCAAGTATTACTCTTGGAGAATTAAGAGGCAGGTTTAGCGGTTTTCCCGCATTTTGTGTGGCTGCCGGCCCTTCTCTGGATTCAGCTATAGATGATTTGAAACAAATAGGTAATAGGGGACTTATTATTGCTATAGATTCAGCCGTGCCTGCTTTACTTCAAGCCGGGATAGTTCCGCACATGCTTGTTACAGCGGATGCCAGGAAAGAAAATATTGAAAAATACAGAGCATATTTGGATCAGCTTCGAAATACGGTTCTGGTTTACGGGGTTGAGTCCAATCCTGATAATGTGAGACTCTTTTTGGGGAAGCGGAAGTTGGCAATTTCTATAGATAATCCAATCTTAAATAATTGGGTTGGGAGTCTGTGGAATATAGATTGTAATCTTCCGGCCATGACCACTGTTAGCCATGGAGCCCTTTTCACAGCTCTTGCCCTGGGTGTAAATGCAATTATTATGGTAGGCATGGATATGGCATTTCCAACCGGAGAATCGCATTCAAAAGAGGCGATTCATCGATATAACTTTAATAATGTCAATGGCTTGATTAAAGTCGAAGGCACAAACGGCCTGCCGGTATATTCAAATCGGCCGTTAACTGATTATAGAGTCCAGATAGAATCTGTTCTATCTCAGTCCACTACTCTTTTTATCAATACAAGCATTGCCGGAGCCGCAGTCAAAGGGGTTGTGAACAAATGTCTTAAAGAAATAATAGATACCCAGCTTAATGAATCAAATATAAACGAAATATTGGATTCTATTGACTGGTCATCAGCTATTTCTGATGCAGAAATAATTTCAGAAACAAAGTTATTGCTGCAAAGAATAGAAGCTTTTAAAGAAGAATGTCTGTTTTTTGAAAAAATGTCGCTGGAAATAATAAAATATTTTTCTACCTGCAATTTCAAAGAAAAGATGCTTGAGCAACTTGATAGTTTTAAATCTTTTTGTAAAGAATTTGATGAAAAAAATATTTTCATAATTAAAATTATCGAGGGTATCAGGATCGGTGAACTAAAAGAATTTACCCTTCGCAAATATTCAATAGAGAGTAGCAAATCATCCCAGGATTTTTCAAAAAATATGGAAGATGAAATAATACTCCAAAGAGATTGTTTTCAATCCCGGTATAAAGCTGCGGCATATTTTTTTGATCTGATTAATAATTTTTTTACCTATTTTGACAGGTCAATCAGTTTTGATAAAAATAAATCCGATCCTATAGATGATCCTGTAAAAATGATTAAACAAGCTCGTTTTTTGGCTGGTTCAAATGAACTTAAGAAATCCAAAGCTCTTTACCGGGAGTATTTGAAAAAATTTCCTGATGATACTGAAATAGCGATTGAGCTTATTGATTTATTTAAGTCTGTTGAATTGTGGGGGCTTGCCTTAAAAGAAGCCCAGGCACTCAGTCAGAGAAATAAAGTCAATTTGCAGGCCTTTAAAAAATTGCAAGAAATCAAACTTGATATCAAGTCGATTTTAAATGATGCAGGGCAAGCTTTGGGCAAGGGTGATAATAATAGAACGCGAATCAAATTGATGGAATATAAAACAATATTCCCGGATGATGAAAAAGCACTGCTTTTGGAAAAAGAGCTGCGCAATAAAGAAAAAGATATAGCAAAAAGTCTGGTTAATAAAACAGATAATTTATTGAGCAATGAGTGCCTTGATGAGCTTGAAACAAAGGCCAAAGCCCTTATGCGCTCAGGTGAGTTTGAAAAAACTGCCGGTATTATTGAAGCTTTGCTTTCACGCTTTCCAGATAAGAAGGCTTTTTACAGGGAGAAAATTGGAGACATGCGCGCCATTCAAAAGGACTATCGCAGTGCATTATGGAATTATAAGGAGGCCTGCAGGCTGGATAAAGAGAGTAAGGGGCTGTTGGAAAAAATTTACCGGATTAGAGGTTATTCCAAAAGCCAGGTAGAAACCGGCATAACATCACACCAATCAGGCAAATCAATGTTTTGATCAACTGCTACTGTTAACAGCAAACTTTTAGAATCTGGAATTCGTTTTTTTGCCATCCTTAGACCTTTGATTTCACGATTCAGATTATCTGAATCCAGATGTTCGGTCACTTGAATAAGCAATGGCTGTTTTCCCGCTTTAAAAGCTACGAAATCACACTCCCAGCCGTTTTTTAAAAAATATATCTTGTCTGTTAGCGCTCTAAGATGGGCGAAAACCAGATTTTCCAGAAGTTTGCCGCGGTCCTCAAAAAAAGAATATTGGGTAACTGCCGCAAAGCCATTATCAAAAAGGTAGATTTTCTTGTTGCTCATCTCTCTTTTGATCACTGAAGGATCGTGTTTTTCCACATATGCCAGCATATAGATTGACAATATCTGGTCAACCATCCTGTATATACGATCCTTGCTGATTGAAATACCTTTCGATTTGAGCTCGTTGTATAGCTTGTTTACGGAAAACTCTTTGGTAAACGAGGCAATCAATCGCTTCATTAAATACTTTAATGTCGAAACATCCTTAATCGTGTATCTTTCCAGCAGATCCCGATAGATCATTACATTGAAATATTCCTGCAAAACTTGCGATTTAAAGCGCTCTTCAAGTTTCACTAACTCTGGGTAGCCACCCCATAACAGGTATTCTTCAAAGGCATTTTGAATAAGTGCAATGTTTTTGGTGGAATAAATATCTTGTGCGTCAATCTCTTTAAAACTCAGAAATTCTTTGAAGGAAAGCGGCATAATTTCAAAAGAAAGGCTGCGCCCGCGAAGGGATGTGGCTATTTCTCCGGATAGAAGCTTTGCATTGGAACCAGTCAAAAAAATTTTTTGGGTCACAGTGTCGAACATGCGTCGAACAAACTTTTCCCACAGATCCAATTCCTGAATTTCATCAAAGAAAAAATACGACCGCGAAAGATCCAACTCAGGATAAAGTTCAAGATAAGCATCAATAATGAGATCATGACGGCCTTTTAGCTCCAGACGCTCATCTTCAAAATTAATATACAGAATCCGGTTGCGCGCTATACCTTGCCTTTCTAATTCCGCCATGAGCTGGAAAAGATAATAAGTTTTTCCAGCCCTCCTGGGGCCTATGATTGTGATAATCTTGTTCAGATTCAGCGGAACGTCGACTTGCCTGTGTTTAAAATCAGGAAGCGGGTGATTGTGGAAATCTTTGATGATTCGTTTGAGTATTTTTTTCATT
>JASFBJ010000354.1 GCA_030149585.1 Desulfobacterales bacterium
ACCTCGGTCATCTCCTTGATGATTTCATAGTCTTCTTCTGATACGGCAGCTTTTATCCGTTCGAGAAGGGTTTTTAATTCTTCCGGGTTCAGTTCGATTCTTTCGGGCTTATTGGGCATGGCACAACCGCTCCCGAAAATGCTTTGTCAGTGGGAGCCCCCAAATGGCCTTGATTGTTCGGTTGGGCTTATGGGTCTGATCGTCTTTCCCACGCCCAGTGGTATCGCCCAGATAAATCCAATTGGCGGCCTTGTAACAGGTGCCGGAAAACAGGCTTTTGTCAACAAATGTCTCAAGATAATAAATGGGGTGATTGTATTGTTTTTGCCAATCACCGGGGAGAATCCGGGCCATTTGACCCAATATGTGAGACGCCAGGTTCTTCATCTTTACCCAGGGCAAGATGAGAAAACGGGTGTTGTAGGCGATGAGGGGCAGGTTTTTCATTCGGACATCCGGAATCCATCCAATAAACTGATCTCGGGCTTTGATGTGTCGCGGCGCTGACGACCATGCCATACAAGCAATGGGGTCGCCCTGAGCGTAAACGATGTATTTCAAATGCTCTCCCACAGGCTGACAATAGTTCAGGTAATGATATTGGTGAATCAGGCTGTTGAAAAGCTTTTCCAAAGGCGTGCGACGAACCTGTGAAAACGTTAAGGGTCGAATGGATTTCAGAGATCCAGCCAGAGGTTTTTGTTGGATATGAACAACTTCAGGCTTTTTCCGCTTTCCAAACGGATTGAGCGGAGGACGCTTTCTTTCGGGGAGCTGGATCTGTCCCGCTCTGTGAAGTTGCAACATAAACCCCCGGCACACCACATCCTTCAAGGCCCCATTGGGTTGTACCCAGTTCCATTCTCTGCAGAGCTTTTTTGATAGTGCAAATCGACTGGCTTCCGGGTTTTCAGCGATTAACCCCTTTACAAAGGAGATATCCTCAGCGTTGAATGTCTTGCCTCTGTATTTGATTGCCGAGTCCATAAAAAGAACATAATGCATGTTTCCACAGAACGCAAGATGACAGGGCCACTTTTTTTCAATTGCGCCTGATTTTTTTCCATAAAGGCGCTGCGCTATTCGGATTATTATTCCATAACAGCATTTGCAGTTCATGTGCCGCCAGTTGTTCCATTTGGCCTTTCTCCTTTCCCGGCCACCATCGAAAATGACCCGTTGAAAGCCGTTTCTGGCACAACCAGAATCCTTGGCCATCATATACCAGGATCTTTATGGAAGATCCCCGTTTATTTCGGAATACGAAGACATACCCGGAAAACGGGTCGTTTTTCAAAATACGACGGCATATTGCGGCCAGGCCATCAATGCCTTTACGAAAGTCCACGGGCTCAACTGCCAGAATGATTCGCATCTGCGGGGTAATTTGCATCATGGCTGTTGGCTCCAAAAGGTTTGGGTCAGGAGCACAAGGTTGATATCCATATAGCCTTTTACATGGATTTTCATTTTGCCCCCTGTTTTGTTTTCCAGTTCTAAACTGACTTCACCGGAAGCCATGGGAGGTAACTCAATAAAAGTCGGATGATTGGGTTCTCCCGAAGGTATTACACGCCGGGCCTCCACACGATCTTTCAGGGCGGCGTGGTTTAGATGCAACCCCTTTGATATCTGGTGGACGGAGTAGGACTCAGCAAGTGATATGGCGACATTCCATAATTTTTCCGGGATGGATCCGCGCTTTTTCCGGATTTTGCGCCAAACGGCAAACTGGTCTTGCGCTTTTTCGAGGGTGAGCTTCGGATTTGCTTTTTCGTTGGTCATGGGTTATCCTCCTGAGCAATTTTAGATAACCCATTCTAACAGGATTTTCGGGCCTATTCATGCACGCTTGCCGAAAGGACACAGTGCATCAAAGTTGTATAGCTCAAATATTTGACAGGATGTGAATATGAACGATTTGCTTTTTGATATACCGATTTATCTTAGATCTCATGAAAAATTCGATAGTGAGCGAAGAGACGCTGAAAATAGAATAAAAAAATCTTGGGGCGGAGAATATGCTTTAGGCAAAAAAATATCCATAAGTTGGCCACCTTGGGAATATAACGACATCATAGGATATTATAAAATCCTTATCAACTCTTCTGCAAACCCAGGTGGTAGTGTCAATGGCATCAGAGTTGAGAAATACATGACCATTAATAAAAGAATTGTCAGAGACCCAACTCAAAGAAAAGTGAAAATATGGTTGTCTGATCCTTGGTTTCATAAGAAATTGTCTGTTTATTATAATGCAGAGAATGATGTCAAAAATATATTAAAAAAGCTGCTTGATGATTTATATGAAGACGCAACAAAAGGGAAAGGAATCACAAAAAAATATTTCATTGATGTCGAATATTATAAAAAATTTGTTGAATGCTTAGATATAAAAAAATATCAACAAATTTCGAGAGGAAACAATGCCTAACCCGACGCTGAACAAACGCCGTTATTCATGAGGATTTCTAATCCTTGTCTGTGCACGGCGCTGGTGAGCTTGTGGGTTAGGGCACCCAATAAGCTGAAGACCGATTTACGGCCTGCAAACCACATTTGTACAACTCACAAGTAAAGGTGTTCGATAAATGGCACTCAATGCTTTTGGAATAATTAGCGAAAACGAGTTCCAAGCCATCTATGCTTTTGGTTCACACCAATACGCTCTATACTTTTGGGCAAGATCTATGGAAGAAGGCAGAATAACCAAAAACTCCACGCTAGCGCATATTGATTTCCATTCAGATTTCTTGGCCCCAGACAAAAGACTGAGAACACCAACAACTTCACATCAAGTTGACAGGCTGATAAATGAGCGGGTGATTCGCTACGATAACTTCATAAAGTCAGCGATTAAGACTGGCATAGTGAAAGACGTAGTATTTTGTTGCAAACCGAAGTCAGGTGGTTTCAACGATTTCGGAAAGTTTAAGAACTACGTCTCGCCTATAAATATCGCAAATTTTTTGCAGTCTTATAAAGCAAAGGCTCCCCTACCAAAGGCGGACAAATTAATGTGTGAGCAAATACTTGATGGTGCACTCATACTCGATATAGACCTTGATTTCTTTTTGGATTTCAATTCCGAAACAATTCGCCTAAAAGACGACGCTCTGATCATAAAAGAGGTAAACGCAATTAATGCTATATTCCAGCATTCAAAAACGACTACAATTTGCACTTCTCATGACTGGAGCTGGGAGGATACCCAGAGGAGGCATGTACAAATGATTTTCTCGAAGCATTTTGTTGGAAAGGTCAGTTTCGATAATGAACCTGACTTAATCTATGGCTTTCACTCTTAGGCGCCATGAACGCAATGCCCTACCATGCTCTTGCAGCGGAGCGCAAAAAGCCGCGCCCGCTGAAGAGTACGTTATA
>JASFBJ010000114.1 GCA_030149585.1 Desulfobacterales bacterium
AGAACTGGTTCCCATTCTGAGCTATTCAAAAAGTAATAAATGACGGTAGCGAACGGCTAAATTCAGCGGCAGGCATGGAACGAAACCATTGGTGAAAAATATCAAACTGCAAATTACGACAATACCAAAAAATGCGCAGACACTGCCTGTCCGCTGCAATTATTTGTGTACGCCCGGCATGGGCGTGATCTTATGGGGTGAAAGTCCCCTGCAACTATCCGTGAGACATGGGATAATATCCGTAAATCTTTAATGGAAGGTTGCTACGAGCCTTCACCGGTTCTGAGGGTAGAGATACCCAAACTGGCAGGGGAAACCCGGGCGTTGGGGATACCTACCGTGCAGGACAGGCTGATTCAACAGGCTGTTGCCCAGATGTTGACACCATGCTTTGATCCGTACTTTTCGGAATTCAGCTATGGTTTCAGACCCGGGCGATCAGCACATGACGCGGTTAAGAAGGTGTGTGAATACATTTGTCAAGGGTATAAGATAGCCGTAGACATGGATTTGTCGAAGTTTTTCGATCGTGTAAACCATGATGTGCTGATGCACAGAGTGGCAAAACGAATTCGCGATAAACGGGTATTGCGTTTGATTGGTAAGTATTTGCGTGCCGGGGTGGAAGTAAACGGTCGTCTGCAAAGCACCCGAAAGGGCGTTCCACAAGGAGGCCCGCTTTCACCGTTACTGGCTAATATCCTTTTAGATGATCTTGATAAGGAGCTTGAAAAGCGTGGACACAAATTCGTAAGGTACGCTGACGGCTTTATCATTCTGGCAAAGAGCCAGCGAGCAGGAGAAAGAGTGAAGCGCAGTATCCAGAGGTTTCTTAAGGTTAACGAGGATAAAAGCCGTGTGGCTCCAACAGATCAGGCCACCTTCCTTGGCTTTACCTTTAAGGGGGGAAAGATTCGCTGGTCTGACAAGGCATTCCATGAGTTCAAAAGACGGGTAAAACATCTAACAGGCCGCAGTTGGTCTGTCTCGATGGGTTACCGCTTTATGAAACTTACGCACTTACTTATGATTACTTTGAAACAAGATATGCTGAGAAATTGTAAACAAAAAAGAAAACGTAAAACTAGTCTTGAATTGATTGCCGGAAAAGTTCCTTATATGGAAAGTTTTGATCAAAACAATCTAATATTATTAGGCATCTCAAATTAGCTTGATGCATATGCCCCGCCCCGTCCTCAACAGCAAATGAAAATTATTGGGAATAAGCGTCCAGGCAAAGCAAACCGTACCGGTGTCGTCAATTATTCCGCCAAGACGATCCAGGAAATTATTGCAGTCTGCATCATCTCTAAAAATCTTACAACGCTCAATACCACGCGCGATAATGTGATGCATCGCACCCGGCGCGTCTATTCTTGATTTTCGCGGCATTATTAAACCATAGCACAATAACCATTATTTGAAAACTATAAATATAAAGGGCGTCCCCCGAAGTTACACGAAGTTACAAAGGCGTCCCCCGAAGTTACCCCTTAAGCAATGGCACTTGAATTAAACATCCAGTCAACTTTCCGGTTAAAATCCTGCTGAACCATACTGATCAGGTTATACTCTATTTCCTTTGCCGGCTGATCAGCCTGGTCATCATTTAAATATCTTGAAAATAGATTATTTACGGCATCCAACACATCCGGTAATTTTTCATCAGAGGCTGTTATGACCTCTTGCATTTTATCGCTGACCTCATCTATTTTTGCCAATACTTTGGTCAGGGGTGATTTATCCATTGCCATTGACTTGCGTGGCTGTTTTTCCGGGTCAGCTAAAATCGCCTTAATTTCAACTTTGGCCTTTTGCTCAATAAATAGCTGTTTTTCATATGAATATTGTGCTTCAACTCCTGCAATTGTATCCAGATTTTTTATTTTTTCGGCGTTTTTGAGCAAATGCTTCATATCACCAGCCATAAAATCCTGCAAAATTTTGTCAATACCCTTAAGAACTTTTTTAATATCTATAAGTTCCTTTTTGTTCAGATCTCCATCCACTGTCAAAGAAAATGATTTGCTGCTGGAATAGCTGAATTCGCGGTTTTTTTCCCAGGACAAAGCCCCTTTCCGCCAGGCCAGATTTTCATAAGAAAGGTAGTCAGCTTCAGCCTTGGCGTCATACGATAAGGTGACCTTATCCCCCTCGTCCGTGTATATGGACAAATCAAGATCCTTTTCACAGGATGCTGATATGTGGCTCTGTTTCTCTGCCTTAAAATTTTGAATGATGACCCCTGAATTTGGTTGCTCTGTTGCCGGACTGGTTGATTGCGTTTGAATATGCATGTGTTCTCCCCTTTTATTATTGATGATCCCTTTCCTTTAAAAAATATATCGGGCGGTTTCTCAAATAACTTTAGAGGTTTTGATAAAAAAATATAAACTGATTTTGGCATCCTTCAAATTTAGTTTATAATTTGACCAAACAAAAGCATTCTCTTCATTAAAATAAAAGGATATACAAATATCTTTAGAAGGAACGAGGACAAAATAACTTCCTCAACTATGCATCACAGCTTCAGGCCATCTTTGCCCGATCTGCCTGATCTGAAATAGCTCGCTATTCGTGCAACTTTTATACTTAGGGCTCGCGCAAAAATAACTTTACATTTTAAGCGCCGATGCATCCAGCCTGGCTGCGTTGCGAAAGTTCGGAATATGCTTGATATTCCTGCACTTTCGCGCCTTGCCAGCCTGGCGCCTCAACACTTAAAATTGCCAACTTATTTTTGCGCGAACCCTTAATTACAGATCGGGTAGATCGAACAAACCTAAATCTGTGCGCCTACTTGTGGAAGTTATTTCTATATTTTAAGAAAAACTTAACTCAGTCCTTTTAATGATCTGATCCTGAACAGGCTGGGTCAGGTCAACATAATAAGCGGAAAAGCCGGCCACCCTGACTACCAGGTCGGAATACTTATCCGGCTTGGTTTGAGCGTCCAGTAAGGTGGCTCTGTCCAGAATATTAAACTGAATATGGTGAATACCAAGGTCAACAAAGGTGCGCATCAATGCGATAAAATTTTCTCCGTTATTGCGCAAAAGCTCCTGCGGGGTAAATTTCTGGTTAAAAAGATGAGTAAAAGTGCCGGCGTGGTCAATTTTACTTACCGACATCATCGTGGCACTGGGGCCTTTCATGTCTGAACCTACCTCAGGAGATACTGTTCCATCGGCAAACAGCCCTCGATCTTTACGCCCATCAGGGGTTGCACCGGTAGTCCCGCTATAGTCAAAATAGGAGGATGCACCAGTGCCATCTTCATTAAAGGAAGTTCCCCAAATATTTTTAAATTCTTTTACAACATTATTGGTTCGTTTATAAAAGTCTCTACCGATCAGATCAACATAGTCATCGTTATTGCCCCATTTGGGAGGTTCATTAAGAAACATCTCACGCATGTCATCTTTGCCTTCCCAATTATTTTTCAAGGCTTCAACGAGCTCTGCCATGCTGACCTTTTTTTCTTCAAATACCAATTTTTTCATGGCTGCCAGGGCATTAATAATAGTTACCTGACCAATAGTCTGAATGATCGTGTTAGCGTAATATTTATAATCCCTGCAATCCTGACCAACATCAAGACAATCATCAATAACTCCTGACAAAAAGGGCTGGGGCAGATAACGACTGTCTAATACATCAACCAGATTATAAATGCTTGTCAGTTTTTTAAGAAAAAATCTGAGCTGCTCCTCATAAGCCAGCATGGCATCTTCTATTGATTCCCAGGTTAAAGGATCACTTGTTTTTGGACCCATCTGTTTTTCGGAAAACTTCTCAAACCCTTGATAAAGTGCATATTCAAAAACCTTGGGCAAAGCAAACATGCCACCTAATGCACGATTGCACATTGCCTTGCCGGGCAACATCCAGCGCATACAACCATCTGTGGTATAATCTCTGGCATCTTGCAGAGGTATTCCAAGATTTGTTAAAAAGGGCAACATCATACTATCATTAAAAAATGAATATACTCCAGGCTGCTTAAGCAGGGACTCCTGTATTTTTTTATAAAAAGATTGCGGTGTTTGGGAATGCACCCGTACTGCAATGGCTGGCTGGTTATGCCCCATCTCATTTTTAGCATCCATGATTATATAGGTCATCTCATTGGTAGCATCAGCACCATTTTCGTCAACTCCGCCAATGGTGGTTACCCTGGTAATTAATGGACCGGCTGAAGGCTGGGAGGGTGGTATTAAAGCCCCTTCTTCATTAAACTTGAGCATTAAATGTTCAACCAGTTCCTGAGCCTCTTCATGGGTCAGGGATCCTTGCTCTTTTTCCATTTTATAGAAGGGATAAAATATCTGATCCATTCTCTCGCCGTTTCCTGATGACTGAGTATCCAAAACTCTGGCTACCAGGTTAACAAACCAGTAAAACTGCAATGCTTCATGCAATCCCCTGGGCGGATTTTCAGGAACTCGCTCACAAATACCGGCCATATTTATTAATTCAGCTTTTTTAGCCTCATTTTTTTCCTTTTCAGCTTCTTTGACAAGCAGGTCTGCAAATCTTTTTCCCTGCCGTATAACTGCTTTGGTATAAATGATTACAGCTTCATAAAACTCTTTTTTCTTAAGATATTCCTCAACATGCAGGTTAAAATCAGGATCTGCTTTAATTTCAGCCAGTTTATCTTCAGCCTCTTTAATGATTCCTTTTAATCCTATTTTGAATATTTTTTTATAATTGGGGGTCCCCACATGGCCTCCGTGCATCCATAAATAAACCCCCTGCTTGCCAAATGCCCAGTAATCCAGAATATCTTTAGGCAGCAGCGATCTTTCCATGCCGTGAACTGATTTGCCGCGCCAGTAGCTATGAATTTTATGCAGCTCTTCTCTTTTTTTGTCATCCGGCAGCAGCATTTGATATTCACCGTCAATTGCCTTATCCAGCCAGCCGCTCCACTTTTCAGGGAAGGTGATCAAAGAACTGGGTTCGCCTGCGATATTACCAACGATTTTTTCATGGGGCAAAATATACAGAGTCCGGTTATCCAGATAATGGGCCATGGCTTTGGCGCGTTTTAAAATAATTACGTCGTTTTCAGCCATTTTGTAGCCTTCTGTAATTAGCTGGGCCCTTTCAATGCACAGCCTGACTTCGTCCCGATATGGCATGCGCCCTTTTTCTTTAACCCGTTCAACCTTGCCTTTGCCGGCCTCAATACGCCCGGCACCTCTACCGCCTTTGCTCTTATAAGCGGGAAACGTACTCATTCGTTTGGTTATTCGCATTTTTTGCAGGTTTTCCATATATCCCCCTTTATTTGATTAAGGTCATAATGAACAAAAATAAATTACAGCTTGAATTAATAAGATAATACATAGAATAGATTTGATCAAGAATAAAATCAAATTTATTATTATTATTATTATTATCTATAACTTCGCTGATTTTTCAGGGTATCAACAGGACAGGATACCAATCAATACCAATCTTGACAATCATATGTTTTTAATTATAGAATGTATTGATTTTTAATACTGGCTTATAGACTTATAATCAATTATATATATTCTGGTATATATTCAGGTATATATTCAGGGGAAACGGTTATGATTATTGGCTTGGATGTTGGCGGAACACATACCGATGTTGTTCTTATCGGCGATCAAGACATAGAAAAAGCAGTCAAAGTTCCCACGGATTCAACAAATCTTTTTAAAACAGTTTTAAGCGGCCTGGAAAAAATTATTACCAATATAGATCCTGATCAAATTAACAGAGTAGTTCTCAGTACTACACTTATCACCAATTTAATTGTTCAGGATACTCCTTTTAATGTGGGGATGATTATTTCAAGTGGCCCGGGCATAGATCCAAAACTGTTTTGCACCAATGGTAATTATTTTACCGTTTCAGGCTCTATTGATCATAGAGGCCGGGAAACCCAGGCAGTAAATGAAAAAGAAATCCAACAGATTGCTGCGAAATTGCTTTCAGCAGGAATCAGGCATGTGGGAGTGGTATCCAAGTTTTCAACCCGCAACCCTGCTCATGAACTCTTGATTAATAAAATATTGGAAAGCTCCTTTGAAAAAGTATTTTTAAGCCATCAAATTTCAGGTTCTCTTAACTTTCCCCGCAGGATTGCAACCACTTATCTAAATGCAGCTGTATACCCAATCCATAAAGATTTTTATGTAGCAGTTAAAAAATCTCTTGAAAAAAAAGGACTGGCTGTTCCTATTCGAATTTTAAAGCCTGATGGTGGTACCATGCGGTTTGAGGCTTCCATAGACTTTCCGGCTCAGACCATCTTGTCTGGTCCGGCTGCCAGCGTAATGGGATCTTTTGCCTTTGCTTCAGATAATGAGACCAGTCTGGTTCTGGATATTGGCGGGACTACTACTGATATGTCTATTTTATTAAATGGGGTTCCGATTATTGACCCTTTGGGTATTGACCTGGGAGGATATCAGACCCTGATAAGAGCTTTAAATACAACTTCGATTGGTATTGGGGGCGACAGTGTTGTTAGAGCTGATAATGGCAAACTCAGTATTGGCCCGGAACGGCTTGGTGTGGCATTGGCTTATGGCGGGCCCGTTGTCACCCCAACTGATGCTCTTTTCGTTCTGGGGCTGGAGCAAGATGGTAATCTGCAAAAAGCCAGGCAGGGAATCGCTGAAATTGGAGAAAAATTAAACATTTCAATTGAAGAAACAGCCCTGCAAATTTTTGATTTAGCCTGCCTGACTATTCTTGACAGTGCCCAGAAAATGACTGACCGTATCAACAGCAAACCAGTCTATACGGTTCATGAGCTTTGGGAGGGCAGCAAAATTGAACCCAAAACTATTTTGATTCTTGGTGGGCCGGCTCCTTTATTTGCTGAAAAAATAAAGACATTAACCAATAAAAAAGTTAAAGTTATTCCCAATTGGAAAGTTGCCAATGCAATTGGAGCAGCTTTGGCCAGAACCACCTGTGAAGTAACACTTCTGGCAGATACAGAGCAGAAAATTGCAGTAGCACCTGAAGAGGGTTTTTCCCGAAAAATCAACGATAAATTCTCCATTCATGATGCCATTGATATTGCGCTTGAGCTATTAAAAGTCAAGGCTTTGAAGCGGGGTGCTAATCCAGATTATCTTGATACCGAAATTATTGAAAAAATGGAGTTCAACATGGTTCGCGGTTTTTACACAACAGGAAAAAATATAAGAATTAAAGCACAGGTCAAACCAGGGCTGATTCATACGTACAAACTTAAAGCAGAGAATTTCCTGGAACAAAAATAATCATATCAACTATTTTGGAGTTTTTATGCTGCATGCCAAAAATAAAATAGGCCTTGTTTTTTTTCCCGCGTTTGACTGGGCTATCAGCCCCACTCACCCTGAAAGAGAGGAACGGCTTTTATATACTCTGGATCAGATTTTGGAAGAGGGCATCTTTGATATCGAAGGAATTGAGGAATTCAAGCCTGATCTGGTTACAATCGCGGATGTCCAAAGGGTTCATTTTTGTGTGCCGGATCCCTGGAAGGTAATGACGGAATCTCATTTTATCAGCGCAGGCGGGGCCAAAACCATTGGCATGGCTGTTATGGAAAATAAAATCAAAAAAGGTTTTGCTCTGGTTCGGCCCCCCGGCCATCATGCCATGAGGCTTGTTCACGGGGCCAGAGGGTTTTGCAATGTAAATATTGAAGCCATTATGATTGAATTTTTGCGAGCCGCTTATGGAATAAATCGGGTTGCGATTGTTGATACTGATTGTCATCATGGTGACGGAACTCAGGATATCTACTGGCATGATCCAGACACATTATTTATTTCGGTTCATCAGGATGGTCGGACATTATATCCTGGTTCAGGATTTATCAGTGAAATGGGAGGCCCTAATGCGCACGGTATGACTGTTAATATACCTTTGCCGCCGCATACCTCGGATGAAGGTTTTTTATATGCTGTTGAGAATATGATTCTGCCGATTCTCGGCGATTTTAAACCGGACATTATTATCAATTCAGCTGGTCAGGATAATCATTTTTCCGACCCTATAACAAATATGAATTTTTCAGCCAAAGGCTATGCTGATCTTACCCGTCTGCTGCAACCCGATATTGCCGTGCTTGAGGGCGGTTATGCCATTGAAGGGGCTTTGCCCTATGTGAATCTGGGTATTATTCTGGCCATGGCCGGCATGGACTATGATAAGGTGCAAGAGCCTGGTTATAATCCCGAAAAAATCAGGCAGACCCCTGATGTTACTCGCTGGATTAAAAAAGTTGGCCAAAAAGTCATGGAAAACTGGAACCAGAGGGAGAAGACAAAAGAACTTCGCCAGAAAAAACAAGACTTTGCAAAACGTAACCGTGATATAACGTATGATACTGACAACATAGCTGAAACTCAAAAGGAAACCATTCGGATTTGCACTGAATGCGGCGGTGCATTGAGAATTGATTCCACCGCTAAACCGGGGCATCGTATTCTGGCAATCCATATTCCGCACAAGGCCTGTGAAAAATGTGTATCATGCGGTTATGAGTGGTATGAAAAAGCTGACCAAAAGGAATTTTTCAAAATTTTTCTTCAGGATCGGACCTGTGATAAATATTTTGATAAATCAGCCCATTCCTGATATAAATTTTTGGTTTTCATGGAATTATGGTCCGCCAATCTCTAATAAAAAATAAATTAAAGCTCAGATGTCGAATAATTCAGGCAATTCGAGGTTTTTTTTTAAATGGCGACTATCTGGAAGTGGAAACGCCGGTGAGGATTCCCGCTCCAGCTCCAGAGGCTCAGATTGATGTCCCCCCAAGCGGCAACTGTTTTTTGCAGGCATCTCCGGAGCTGTGCATGAAACAGCTTCTGGCAGCCGGGTACCCAAAAATTTTTCAAATCTGCAAATGTTTTCGAGAAAAAGAGCGCGGTCAAAAGCACCTGCCTGAATTTACCATGCTTGAATGGTATACCAAGGGAACGGATTATAAGACTTTGATGACCCAGTCCAGGGCATTGATATCATTTATTACCGACCAGTTAAATATTGGGAATTATTTTAAATACCAGGGTCAAAAAATCGACATTAGTCAATCATGGCCACGAATGACAGTCGCCAAAGCCTTTGAGAAATATGCTTCAATATCTTTAAACCAGGCTCTTTCAAAAAATCGTTTTGACGAGATTCTTGCTTTTGAAGTTGAACCCAGGCTGGGCAGCCCAAAACCGCTTTTTCTTTATGATTATCCTGCGGCATGTGGTTCCCTGGCCAGGTTAAAACATGATAATCCTGAAATTGCCGAACGGTTTGAACTTTATATTGCCGGCATTGAACTTTGTAATGGATTTTCCGAGCTTATAAATCCTGTTGAGCAAAAAAGACGGTTTCAGGAAGAAATGGCCCTTCGCGAAAAAAACGGCAAAAATTTATATCCTCTGCCCCTGCGATTTCTTAGCAGCTTAACTTCAATGCCTGAAGCTTCCGGCAATGCTCTGGGAATTGACAGGCTGGTCATGCTGCTTTGCGATGCAGCAACTATCGATGAAGTGGTAGCCTTTACTCCGGAAGATCTGCAAGAACCGGAAAATTTATAAGCGCATAAGTCTAAATGTTGTGGTTTTTCAGTATAACAGTTTAATTTTATAGATGATATTCCAGATACAATAGACATAATAGGCAATAGAAAAAAATGACACTACTTGCATCTATACTTGTTCCAATCAGCTACCACGCCCATAGGACGTGGTTTGATGAAGACCCCTCGAAGGGGTCTGAAAACATCGTTGTGCAAAGTTTTTTAAAAAAATCAAATACGTTATAACAGCCGATTTACGATTCTTGTTTTACAGCACTCTTAATCCAAAAATTCAATTTCAGGATCAAAAATTTGCAGTTCATTTTTAAATACAAGCGTAAAATGTTCAAAAACTTTATTCGTGAACCGGTTAAAGAAAGTTTAACGCAAAATTACAATATTTTTTATATATTCATCATAATTGAATATGGGGGTAAATCATTCTCGCTGGAATTGTCAAACTTTTCGGGTCACTCGGGCAGAGCCCGAGGTTTAATTAACGACAATTATCCGGATACGGTATTCACAACATTGGCACACCGGATTGACATTCCGTTTTTAAGGGAGGCATACCGCCTAACCAATAAAAAGGGAGCTCCGGGAGTCGACAGGATTTCTGCAAAAGAATATGCAGAAAATCTTGAACAAAACCTTTCGGCTTTACACACACGCCTGAAAGAAGGTCGCTATTTGGCACCCTCTGTAATGCGTGTATGGATAAAGAAAGAAGATGGAAAAGAAAGGCCGATAGGAATACCGGCTTTTGAAGATAAAATTGTTCAGCGTGCAG
>JASFBJ010000355.1 GCA_030149585.1 Desulfobacterales bacterium
CTTCATTTTCTTTTTAATCTCATTTTTCACTTTCCGAGCGTAATTATAATATCGGCTTTTTTGTAAGCGACACCACAGCGGATATCCAATTGATATAATACTGTTTATTATAAATTTCATAATAATAAAACTCCTCTTCATATTTTTCTTTTTTAGAATTAAAAACACATTTTTCTTTTATTTATCAAAACAATTTAAACAATTCTAAAATAAAAAGAAATAAAACAGTTAAGAATTTCCCCATTATTATTTGATATTAGTGAATTAGTTATAAGGGTTTCTAGAAACCTCAAGTCTATGCAGTCAAAAGCGACTGCAGAGTGATTATGCTAATATTATTAATGAGGACAAATGCAACGACGGAACTCCTCGAATGGCAATTGTTAAAAAAAAGAAATAATGTGAAACAAGATATTGATCGAGTATGCTAAAGCCTAAAAGCTTATTGATAAGCAAAAATGTATTATATAAAACCAAGCTTAAAAATAAAAATGGCACACCTTTTGCAAGATGCACCAGAACCAATGCAATATTTGATCTGTAACATTTTTATGTCAAGTGAATAAATAAATGATGAGGAATACAGCACTAATAACGCCACCAAATGTTAACGCTAAGAGCATTAAAAGGACAGCGAGCAAATAACAAAGGGTTTTCATAATGGCATATCCAACACTATGGGAAAGTGATCCGAGACATAGAGCTCCCAATTCTTTTTAGTAATATCTAGAATAGTTTTGTAATCCCAAAAATACTGAGCAAACCCAGATTGTACAATATGACCATAATTATCCTTATGGAAAAGTACGATATCAGATGAATTACGGTAACTACCATAAACGATTTGAAATTGACTCAAATAATCAGTATATAAACGACCAGTTGTGTCATGATTAAAGTCACCACCGCATAGAACCAGCTCACTTGTAGGACTCCAATCAAAATAATTGCCTAAAGCTTCAAATGAATCCTCTAACATTATAACATTATCTTTATAACCCATAGATACTAAATGATTATTAACTACAGTTACATCAAAATCTGCATGAGTTAATTTGATCTGTAATGGTAATCGTGGAAAGAATGACCGATAATCAGGGAGATCTGAAAAAAGTGTTTTTCTAGCAGGTTCCGAGAGAGTGCCAACCTTATAAAAAACTACTAGGGATAGATTTCTAATAGATTGAACACCCTCTTGGATATTATATAAAAAACTACCATGATAAGAATTAATAAACTGAACCAGTTGCCGAGCCATAGCGAAGCAGTCAATTTCCTGTAGCAAGACAATATCAGGTTTGGCAGATAAAATGCAGTTGGCAATGACCCTTAAAGAATAGTAAGTTTTGGGAAACCGTAAACAATTTAATGACATTACTCTAAAATTATTATTTGGAATAAGTGGCCACAAACTGTCATCAATATTATATGACCATGATTCAGGATTAGAAGGTACAATTTGACTTGCATACCTGCTGTAAGCGGTATGCTTGCCGAAATTTCTATCTGTTAACATATATTAAGCTCCTTTATAATAATCTAATAATAACTGAAGGATGCATCTGTAACATCTTTAATAAATATACCACCACCTTGGTAAATCTCGGAGACACCTTTCTGAAGTGCAACACCCTCTTGACTTGCATACCTGCTGTAAGCGGTATGCTTGCCGAAATTTCTATCTGTTAACATATATTAAGCTCCTTTATAATAATCTAATAATAACTGAAGGCTTTTATGTGTGACTTTTATTGATTTTTTGTCTAAAACACCTGAGCTTTCAGTACTATAAAAGCACCAATCAGGATGAGCATTTAAAACTTTTGGCATTTCTCCAAGCTTGCCGAAACCAGCGATCACAACTGCATCATGATAATTGACTTCATTTGACATCAGATCATTTTCATAATCCGCAAAATAATTTTCAGTCGCAAATCTAGGATCAAAAATAGAAAATAAAAATGTATATTTGCCGGACTTACTTTCCGTAGCAATAAAAAATCCCCTAGAGCAAGTCCAAAGTCTATCAATGTTTTCAAATATAAAATTCCATTTGTAACTAGGTTGTTTTTTTGCATTTGTTAAATATTTGCACATGTACCAAAAAGCATCCTTAGCAGGCATGTCACGAATGTTAGTAACAGTATTACCAGTTACTTGACGCCACGATTCCTTGAGTTTTTGCCAGGGTACAAATCTATCAAACATAATATGAACGTGAGGAAGTAAATTATCAGTCATTTCGAGAACATAGAAGTATTGAACTTTTCTATGATGATATCCGAGCCTCTTAAAAAAAAGGTCTAGATCATGCTTTATTTGTCGAGAAGCAGATTCACCATCATAGAAACGAGCACTATAAGTGAGAGTACCGAAAGTGTAATGTTTATTTTTATGGATAGTTTCAAGTTTGTTTCGCAATTTTTTAAAATACTTTTTACGGGATTCAGGAAGCCAAGGGCAATTCGGGATAGGTCTAAAAATATAGATTTTATGAGTTTCATTATTTTTTAAAAACAATCCTAGTTTTTTATAGTTACATCGCAATTTCGATTGATACTCCGGCAGAGTATATATAAGTCGGTTCTGGTGCATAATTTAATTAATTGCTATGCTAAAGCCACAGTTTTTTGAGCGATAGAATCTGAAACTGATGTAATCGCCGGAGTTGTGAAATCGCCTGTGAAAAATACGAGATAGGATATAATATCAGCAGGAGTCAAACCAGAATTCAACATGCAACCCGCTGATTCCTCTTCACGAATGGCGGTTGCGTCCGAAAATGCCCATTTATTATTAACAGTGTCATAGGCAACTACAAGGCATAGATCAGAACCTGAAGACCCCGCTGAGTGAGAATCCCCCCATCCGACTTCGACCGCTCCGGTAAGATCGTCATAAGTAGCAGAAGAGATAGCCTCACCTGGAAGTGAACCTTCAGTAATTTTGACAGCTTCATAATCAATTTCTGATCCAGCACCAATAAGCTGATTTGCCCCGATCAGGTTAGCCCACCCAGTTTCATGAGCACCTGTAAAAGGATTCCAAAATTTGTGAACCAATGGAATCAAGATTGCCTTGAACATTGAAACCAATTCGGTGAACAGTGTGCGATTGGTTGTTTGTGCAGGAGATTTAGGATTCGCTGGAATGACGTGAGTTCGACCGACTTGGATACCTTTCCAAGTTTGCATAACTACATTACCGAGCTTTCCTTTCATCGAAGTGAATACACCTGTAATTTTCATAATAACCACCTTTTTAATATAAAATAGAGAAAATAACGGAACGGACACGGAATAAACAAGAAATGAACTCGTAAGCTAATGAGTACCAGTCACAGCCTACGAGTCAAATTTGCCCTTCTTATCGTTCCAATT
>JASFBJ010000115.1 GCA_030149585.1 Desulfobacterales bacterium
CATCATCAATGAATGAACGTCAAAAGTCTGTCAAATTAATATTAAAGACCGGATCCTATGATAACAAGAAGGAATATTATCTTGTAATGCGTAATATGGATGATACTGAATATAACAGCCTTTCAATGATTATCGATATTGCTTTTGCCAATGATTTTTAAGGGTCACGGAAAGAAATAAATCCACAAAATTGCGCTGGATGTTGGTTTGTCTACAAGGCACATCCACCGGCGCATATCGAGATACGTGCCGGTGGATGTAACGCAGTAGACGAACCAACAGACAAGCAAGGTGTGGATTTATTTATTTCTGGGGCACTAAGGGTATGAATTATGGAAAATGAAACCAGCATCGACGATTTGCTCAATATCCATTTTGCCGGAAGGGTAGTTCGTAAAGATTTGACCAAGCGCCTGAAGGAAGGCGCCAACGTGCCTGTATATGTTCTGGAATACCTTTTGGGAATGTACTGTGCTGTTGATGATGAAGAAGTAATCCAGGAAGGGATGGAGACCGTCAAGAGCATCCTTATCGAAAATTATGTGCGGCCTGATGAAGCGGAAAAGGTTAAATCAAAGATCAAGGAGCATGGGAATTATAAAATTATCGACAAGGTCACTGTAAGGTTAAACGAGAAAAAGGACATCTACGAGGCCATTCTTTCAAATCTTGGCGTTAAAGGGATTGAAATATCCAGTTCATATATTAAGCAATTTGAAAAGCTGCTGGTCGGCGGGATCTGGTGTATATTGAACCTGCAATATCTTTATGAGGAAGGTTCTAATGCTTCGCCTTTTATTGTTACCGAACTTAAACCCATTCAGATGCCGAACCTTGACCTGGAAGCTGTTTTCAAAGGACGCAGAGCATTCACTGAAGAGCAATGGATTGACGTACTATTAAGATCAACCGGCCTGGAACCTGCCAACTTTGAAGATCGTGTTAAATGGCATCTCCTGGCCAGACTGATTCCTTTTGTTGAAAATAATTATAATATTTGTGAGCTCGGCCCAAGAGGAACCGGAAAGAGCCATATTTACAAGGAAATCAGTCCCAACTCCATTTTGGTGTCAGGTGGGCAGACAACTGTTGCGAACCTGTTTTATAATATGAGTTCACGTAAAGTCGGACTGGTCGGTGTCTGGGATACGGTTGCCTTTGATGAAGTTGCAGGCATTAGGTTCAAGGATAAAGATGGTGTCCAGATTATGAAGGATTTTATGGCCTCAGGTTCGTTTTCACGAGGCCGTGATGTGATCAACGCCAATGCAGCAATGGTGTTTATTGGAAACATTAACCAGAGCGTTGAGACACTTGTAAAGACAGGGCACCTGTTTGCTCCTTTTCCTGAGGAGATGATCGATTCTGCATTTTTTGACCGGATGCATGCTTACCTGCCTGGTTGGGAGATCCCTAAGATGCGTCCGGAATTTTTGACCGGTCAGTACGGGTTGATTGTTGATTTTCTGGCTGAATTCTTAAAGGAGATGAGAAAAAGGAGCTTTTCCGATGCCATTGACCAGTACTTCAAGATTGGAAATAATCTGAACCAGAGGGATGTCATTGCTGTACGCAAGACCGTTTCAGGCCTGTTGAAACTGCTCCAGCCACATGGTGAATTCGATAAAGATATCGTTGAACGCTGTTTTGTTTACGCTCTTGAAAGCCGCAGACGAGTTAAAGAACAACTCAAAAAGATCGGTGGTATGGAATTTTATGATGTTCATTTCAGCTATATCGACAATGAAACCCTGGAGGAAAAATTTGTCGGCGTTCCTGAACAAGGTGGGGGTTGATGCGGTATTTAAAGCATTGGGAGTTGAGTAAAAAAGCATTTAAATTATCAGATAATAATCTATCCCAGCGAAATAATTTTAATTATAAGCGCCACTGTTAAATTTCATAATTTCAAGTGAGGATGTAACCAGTGTATGATTGAAAAGTTCTTTCAGCTCGCTGCCGGGCAGCTTTTTTAATATTTTATTCAACTCTTCCTGTTTGCTTTGCATCTGATTCACCTGAGAGTCCAAATTTTTCAAGGTATATGTGGGATTGGATAATTTTTTTTGATACTCATCTATTAGATCAATTAACTGCTCAAGATTTTGCACATTTGATTTTTTATCTATAACCGTGAATTGGCTGGTTTGGATAGCTGATAGATTGCCGGCTGATATTGGTTTTTGTATTTTATTATTATTTATTGAAGCATTGACCAGCGTTTCCTCCAGAATTTTATTAAAAGAATTTTTCTTTGCCGGATCAGGATCAGGCTGAGAATTTTTAATATCAATGGTTTTTGGCAGAATATTATCATTTGGTATTATTTTCAAAATCAAGTCCTCCTTTTAAAAAATACTTTTTATCCTTTCCATTTTTTAAATGCAAAAAATATGCACAGTTTAAATAATAATAAATTTCAAAAATAACAGCGACTTACTTTTCAATTATTATCTAATGATTATTTAAAATAAAAAAGAGGCAAAAAATGCCGGGTTCAGAATAACTCTTTTTGAAAAAGAGATAAATGGAACAAAATTTGTTATCCTGGGTGACTATTTTTGTCATTTGCATGGAAAATTCAGTATAATAAATTCATATCTTATTGAAAATAATGATAAAACAAATATAATAAATAGAGGTATAATAATTGCAACGCTTCCATCAAAGCAGGTTTGCATTTTATTCATTTTATATCGGAGGGTAAAAATGATCTCTTCAATTGGAAATAGCGTTTCAGCTATTAATGCTTTTACCAAAAAAATGGACGTTACTGCAAATAATATTGCGAATGTTGAAACCAATGATTTTAAGAAAAGCAAAGCTGATATTATTGCAGGGCCGGATGAGGGCGTGAGAGTCGACATTACCCAGGTAAATACACCAGGGCATTCTATAACGGAAAATCAGGAGGGGCAAGAAAGAGTGGTTGAATCATCCAATGTTGATTTGACTGAAGAACTTACAGAAATTATTCCAATACAAATTGGGTACCAGGCCAACTTGAAAAGCGTGATGGCGCAAGACAAAATGCTTGGTAATTTATTCGATATAACTGCCTGATGATTCAACCTGACGATTAAAATAATTTCCTGAACAATATGCCGTGTCCCTGTTTTTCAATATCTATTTTAAATTTTCTTGCCTTAATTTGTTTTCTATGCCATTTTTTTAGTTATTATAAAAATAGAAAAAAATGGCATAGATGTTAAACAAGCATTTTATTAATGAGAGTTTTTTTCGGCATTATCCTCAACAGCAGGATAAAAACGGGCAAACAACTCTTTGCCGGAAAGATCAGAAAAAAGCTTTTAATGAAAAAAAATATATTCTCTGTCGAAACTGTTTGAATATATTAACCCTGCCCAGTGAAAATATTCTTATTGAAGGCATCCATACACACACCTTTGCAAATCCTGCTGGAATCGTTTACGAAATAAGGTGTTTCAACTCAGCTGGGGGATGCATTAAGACAGGCAATCCATCTTTTGAATTTGCCTGGTTTAAAGGATATTTTTGGAAAATAGCAAATTGTGCTAAATGTTTATCCCATAAGGGCTGGTTTTTTCAATCCAGTACCGGAAGCAGTTTTTATGGGTTGATTATTGACAACTATCTGGAAACATAAGTAAAATAGAAAACAAGCTATTAGTTTTTTTCAGATTTGATATTTCAAAATTATAAAAAATAGTCTTTCCTCCCATGGCTTCTTGACAATTCTACCTCTTAGAATTATAAATATTTGAAAAATTGATAAATATTTGAAAAACAGGATATATGATATGAAATTAAAAAAAATCATAAATAGTCTCAGTATGATGAATTTTCATCAAAAGCGTTGTGAAACTGAAGATTTTTATGAAATCGTTTTTTTTAATAAAGACCAGGATGAGTGGAATCGAATAATTTCCGCTTTTTTAGGCGCCCCAATTAAAGCCAAAGGTGTTGAGCCTAGCAAAAAAGATCTTGAATTAACACGAAAGAACGGCAGTATACGCGTTGAGCAAACTCTTTTTGAAAGAGAGTTTGATGATGAAATTATTATTGCTAAATTCTGGCCATGGCAGGATGACATTCATACTACTTTAAGAATGTCTTATCTTGAAAAATAATATTCAGCAAACGAGTATTATATGATTTACGATAATTTATTGAGATTTTACGAGAATAGATTAAATCTATCTGATTTATTATGGAAACTATTTTTAATATATTAAAACTTGTCGTGGTTCTTGCGGCTTCAATTTCAATGGGCAACTGGTATCTTGCAGAAATGCGCAAGGCAAAAAACAGTGGCCGGCCCTGGTATGCAGCCTACCTTTCCATTCCTGGAATTCTTATTATTTTGATTATTTTGCTTCCTTTATTCATTTGGCTTTCAAAATAACTTTATCAATAACAAGCCGATCTGGATATCCTTTTGAAAATTAAAATTATTAATAAGCTTCGACTCTCTGAAATTACACCTGAATTTCGAAAAATAATTATTAAGGAATTTGAGTTTATCAATCCCAAGTGGCTTGAAAATGAAAAAATGGGGCGCTGGAACAAAGAAGTTGCTAAAATATTACGGTTTTATGAAAAAACCGCAAATAATGGTTTATGGATTCCACGCGGTTATATGCGGCAGCTAATCAATCTATGCAGGCAGCATGAGATTGAATTTGAAATTGAAGATAAACGGCGGATTTGCCCTGAAATTAAGGCATATTTTTCCGGAACGCTTAAAGATTTTCAGCAACAAGCAGTTGATATAATGATTAAAAAAGATTTCGGCACACTTTGCGCTCCTACTGGATCAGGCAAGACCGTAATAGCTCTGGCCATCATTGCGAAACGTGCGCAACCAACTTTAATTATAGTGCACACAAAAGATCTGGCATTACAATGGATTGATCGAATTAACGAATTTTTGGGGATTCCAGACAAAGAAATTGGGATGATAGGAGATGGACAAAAGAGTGTTGGAGATAAAATTACAGTAGCGCTGATTCAGTCATTATATAAATGTGCTGGTGAAATTTCACATAAAATTGGTCAGTTAATAGTTGACGAATGTCATAGAATACCAAGCCGGACATTTACTGAGGCAGTTTCCGAGTTTGATTCCAAATATTTGCTGGGCCTGTCTGCCACACCTTTTCGCAGGGACCGGCTTTCAAAAGTTATTTTCTGGCATCTTGGTAATATTTATCATGAAATTAAAAAATCAGACCTGGTTAAAACTGGAAACCTTGTTAAAATAAAAGCAATTTTTCGAGAAACCAATTTTAAACCTTTTTATAATCCAGTTCATGAATATAGTAAAATGCTTTCTGAATTAACCTCTGATGATCCTCGTAATAACCTGATTATTTCTGATATTGCCTCTTCTGTTAAAAATGATACAGGCATCTGTCTTGTATTATCAGACCGCAAAAAACATTGTGAGGCATTGCAGGCAATGCTGAAATTCAAGCATCATATTAAAGCGGATCTGCTTACCGGAGATCTAACAACTGAGCAGCGTAAAAAAGTTATAGCGAAATTAAATAATGGTGAAATAAAAGTTTTAATAGCCACAGGTCAATTAATAGGGGAGGGGTTTGATTGCCGTGAACTGGCAATATTATTTCTTGCAACTCCGATTCGTTTCAGCGGGAGAGTAACTCAATATCTTGGTAGAATATTACGGCCGGCTTCAGGAAAAAAAATAGCAATTGTTTACGATTATGTTGATGTAAAAGTAGACATTTTAAGGACGGCTGCTAAAGCCAGACAAAAAATTTATGATAATTAAGCTGAATAATATTTATGGGATAATCAATAAATCAATTAAATGCTGTTTCAGATTTATAGTGTTTCGTATGATATTTTAAAAAATACTCAAGCTTTAAGGATTGCCGCGTTGTCATATTAATAAATTTTATGCTCTGCGTTTTCATTTCCAATGGGCTCAAGGTATTATCGCCTTCTAATGAAGTATCTAAAATTGTTTTAAATTGAATATTTTCCAGATAAAAATCATCATCAGCCAGAAGAATATCAATCTCATCTATTTTATCTCCTTGATTTTCTTTTGAGATATAAGAAAATGAGAGACCACCTCTGCCGACATTCAGGATTTGTCCTAATTTATGTGGCCTGGATTTATAAACAGCCATGCCAACTTCACCTTTGCTCATTTTGCTTATACTGTCTAATTTTCCTGACTCAGATTTTACCATGGCAATTGCCTGATTCCTGGTTGCATAGCGTTTGTGTTTTCGGCGTTCAGTATATTTGATTTTTTGCATAGCAGCTTTCCTTTCATAAATATTAAATTATTGAATTTAAAGAGATAATAGGGATTTGCCAAAATATACTTTAACAAAAAAAGTATGGTTCCAAGGGTTTGTTGACTGCTTTAAAAAAGTAAATTAAATAAGATAGTTGAAAATGATTAACCAAAATATATAAATAGAGACCAGGCTGAAAATAACACTTGTTACAGCAGTGGCAAAAGCTTAACGGCTGCAGGTAAAAGATATTGCGAGTGGGAGTCGGCAAAATTATTAATATAGATGTATATCTATTATCAATCAGGCAAAAACGTGTCAAGAAAAAAATATAAATTTTTTATTATTTTATTATCATTTTTGGCATTGGAGCAAAATTACCTGCTCCTTGAGGCAAATTTATACCCTGACAACGCAGCCAGGCGGCCCTGGTTGAAACAGCGGCACCATATAAAAGATTTAGAGCAATTATTACGGTTTTTCGGTTTTCCGGCCTTTCGAGAAAACTGCCCTTTGCCCATTCATTAAAGGCTCCCATGGCAGGTCCGCACCAGATCTGATAATCAATTTTGCGGGATTGATCACCAGCTATGGCCCAACCAGATGCCCTGCCGAGATAGGAGCGAAATACCAGGGCCATTTTATGTTTTGAGTCTTGTTCTGCCTTGAAAATTTGAGAAGGATCGTTTGCAGCAAAAAAAGTTCTGGTTTTTTCCCATTCATCGTTAAAACTGCAACGGAAAAAAGTTTTTTCCAGGATGGAGCGCTGTTTGGAAGGAATCTTTTCATATCGGGCATAGTTGCGGTAGAATTCATACAGCTTTGCGGCTTTTAATGAAAACATGGTGCCGCGCTTTAAAACCTGTACTTTAACACCAAGTTCAAACATATCTGCTGCAGGAGCCATGGTTACATCTGCCTGGCCGGCTTCCGCCAGCATTTGGCGAACCACATCCGAGGTGCCTGATTCAACACAGGCCTGATTAATCGAACCAGTAAGAATATAGGCTGCACCCATTGCAAAAGCAGCTGCCGCTGAATTTGGGGTGGAAATGCCTCCTGCCAGGCCGACATTTAGTGGCTGTTGATAGTGAAATATTTGGGAAAGTTCATCGCGCAGGGTCAGCATAGTCGGTAAAAGTGCAAGAGCCGGCCGGTTATCCGTATGCCCGCCGGAATCAGCTTCAGCCGTTAAATCCTGTGCCATTGGAATTATTTTGGCCAGAGCAGCTTCTTGTTCAGTGATCAGATTTTTCTCCAGAAGTCGGGTTATATATTTTTCAGGCGGAGGAGAAAAAAATTTACGGGCAACCTCAATTCTGGAAACTTTGGCAATAATCTTATTTGGGCAAATTGGATTACCATGTTGATCAGAATGGATGCCTTTGACTCTATAATAAACCAGGGGCAAGGTCAGATCCAGATATGCCGAAGCGCTTATCAGGTGAATTTTTTGTTTTAAATATAGCTTGACAAGGTTCATCTCCAGTTCAGGATCATTGGGGCTGTGAATCAGGTTAAAGCCAAAGGGCAGGGGAGTGGGCTGATTTTGCAATTCGTGGATTGCCTGATTCACCTGATCCAAGGATAAACCGGCAGCGCCGAAAAATCCCAGCATACCTGCTTCACCAACAGCTTTGACCATTTGAACTGAAGTTATTCCATTGGCCATCGCACCCACTATATAAGCGTAACGTAAATTATGATTTTTTTTAAATTGATCTTCGCCAAAAGATTTTGGGTGCAGGCATGGAATATGCGCTTTTAAAGGATAACCGGATTTCATGTCGGCATTTTGATTGCCAAAGCTGATAATTCCATCTTTTGCCACAGCCATTTGATTTTCTTTGTTAACTATGAACATCGGGGAATTGATATCAGCTATTCCCTCAATAATAGATTGATTCCCAGGTACAGGAGCATTTTTTCCAGCCTGCCACCATCCTGAAAAATTTGAATCAGAATTTAATTTCATAATAACTCCAACAGGATGAAAATATGAAAAACAGTTATTTCGTCCTCTTTCTTAAGCAGTATGTATTTTATCCCCGAGGATGATATTTTTGATGAATCTCTTTTAGATGTTTACGTGCCACATGAGTGTATATCTGGGTGGTTGCAATGTCAACATGACCTAACATCATCTGTACTGATCGTAAATCCGCGCCTCCTTCCAGAAGATGGGTTGCAAAAGAGTGACGAAGAGAGTGAGGATAAATTTTTTTATTAATACTGGATTGTTGAGAGTATTTACGGAGTAATTTCCAAAATCCCTGACGAGTCATTGGTTTACCGGCTCTGGCAACAAAAATATATTGGCTTGCTATATTTTTTAGAAGAAGGGGTCTGGCATTTTTGATATAATCGTCAACTCTATTTCTGGCATAAAGACCTATTGGGACAACCCTTTCTTTTGAACCTTTTCCCATTACTCTAATAAAACAGGCTTCAAGATTGATGTCGGATATTTTAAGCAAAATCAGTTCACTCACCCTTAAACCAGCCGCGTAAAGCAGTTCAATCATGGCACCATCTCTTATACTGGTCGGCTTTTTGGAATCAGGAATATTTAATAGAATATTTATTTCCGCTACTGACAGAACATCCGGCAGTTTAAGACCTGTTTTGGGAAAATCAATAATTTTAGCTGGATTGATTTTAAGTATTTTTTCAAGGACCAGATATTTAAAAAATCCTCGTAATGTTGCCAGATGTCTTGCGCGAGACCGAGCTTTAAGCCCAAGTTTTTTAAGCTCAATAAGATAGGCCAGGATAACAGGTGTGTCAGCCTCTTTTATGGTATTGATTCCCTGGTTTTCCAGAAATTTCAAAAATTCGCTTAAATCCCTGCCATAAGATTCAAGAGTCAAGTCTGCCAGACCCTTTTCAAACAAAAGAAAATTAAAATATTTATCCGCCAGATCATCAAACCAACTGGTTTCCGGTGCTTTTACAGAAATTTTCACAGAAAATTATATCTCAATAATATATTTTGCAGGATCAAGGCTATTAAGAACTTCTGCGTGATTTTTACGCACAACCACCTGATTTTCTATTCTAATCCCGCCCCAATCAGGAAGATAGATCCCAGGTTCAACCGTGACTAACATCCCCTCAGTTAATCTGGTATTGCCAAGTGGACTTAATGATGGCTGCTCATGGACTTTAAGTCCGGTACCATGTCCCAGACCATGGCCAAATTTATCTTTGAATCCCATGCGGCCAATATAATCCCTGGCAATTTTATCCACAGCCTGAGAATCAACCCCGTCTTTTATTGAAGAAATTGCTTTTTGCTGGGCATCCAGTACAATTTGATATATTTTGCTGAATTTATGATCTGGTTTCCCGATAATCAAGGTTCTGGATGTGTCAGAACAGTAGCCATCAAGTCTGGCTCCAAAATCAAAAAGAATCGGCTGTCCAATATTAAATTTTCGTTTTCCAGGAACAGCATGGGGCAGGGCGCCATTTGGACCGGAAGCAACGATTATCGGAAAAGCCAGATCTTCAGCGCCGGCTTCCCGCATCATTTTTTCCATTTCCCAGGCAGTTTCTATTTCAGTCATTTCCGGCTTAATTTTATAAGCCACTTTTCTAAAGGCATCTTCTGCTATTGCTAATGCCGAACAAGTAGCTAAAATTTCTGCTTCAGTTTTAATCATGCGTTGTTTTTCAACTATATTTTCAGTTGGTATAAGCTTGACGGATAAAGAAGTCTTTTGAAGTTCAGTTTTTATTTCTTGATATTGTTTACAGGAAAGACGTTCCGACTCAAATCCAAGTTGCTCTGTTCCAAGTGAGGCGAAAATCTCAGGCATGGATTTAATGAGTCCTTTTTTATAACAGATAATATTAAAAAGAGGTGCCTCTTGTCTGGCCTGAAGCTCAAAACGGGAATCCGTGGCCAGGACAAGCTTGTCGGCACTAATAAAAAGAGCGCCTGCTGATTCGTTAAATTGGACATCTTCACTAATAAACCCGCTTAAATATCGACGGTTGACGTCTGTAAGAACCATAAATGTATCAATTTTATTTTCAATCATCAATTTTCTGAGTTTATATAATCTGTTTTGAATTATTTT
>JASFBJ010000356.1 GCA_030149585.1 Desulfobacterales bacterium
TCGCCAACCATGGTTTCATACCTGTCCGGCAATCGGGTAATGAAATCATGGCACTGAGCTGTGTTGGCTGCCTTGATGACCTTCTCTCTATTGGCGGTTTTTGAACCATAGGCAATATTCTGATAAATCGTATCGTTGAAAAGATACACATCCTGGAAGACCATACTAACATGGGAAAGAAGCACATCGCTTTCCATATCCCTGATGTTATGACCACCGAGTCTCACCTCACCCGAATCAACATCCCAGAATCTGGCGATCAGCCTGGTGATGGTGGTTTTACCTGAACCGGAAGGGCCGACCAGGGCGGTGATTGTCTTTTCCGGGATAGTGAAACTTACATCTTCCAGAACTTTTTCGTCTTCGTAACTGAAGCTCACGTTCTCAAACTGCACATCAAATGATTTCGAGGCATGCCCGTCTTCCGGCTGGGGCAGAGGATCTGTGTCCAGAATATCCTTTATCTTGTACATGGCTGGTTCAGCCAGTTTAAGTAAGGCCAGGGCTGGAAACAACAGCTTTACCGGTTCGTAAATTCTTAAACCCATAATGAGAAATATCAAAAAAACGGCTAAAGAAATGGTGCCGTTAAAGAAGAAAAATGTTGCAGATAACAGAATGAGGCCAAGGCCCATATCAAGTACGGCCCTGGCAAATGTCATTGGAACGTCGCCTTTTAAGACAAGGCGTATGTTGATCTCCTTGAATTGTTGCAGGGTATCATTGAATTTTCCAAATTGTTTATCTGTCTGTTTGAATGCCTTTAACACCTCAATCCCCTGGACATATTCAATTATCTCAGAATTGACTTTGGCCAGAGAATCGGATCGTTTGCTCATGTGTCTGGAAAAAACATTCCTGTTCCATATATAAAATGGTACCGATACCGGAAAGACGGCCACAGTGACAAGAGCCATGCGCCAGTCAATAAACAGTAAAAAGATGGGGGTCACCGTCACAAAAATAAAAGCCACGATGAAATCAGGAAATGCCCGGTAAATACACGCTTGTATTGCCGGCATCTCATCCACCATCAGGGTATGGAGGGAGCCTGTGGTTTTTTGCGAAAAATACCCCATGGAAAGCTTGCGCAGGTGCTCGCCAACCATGAGCCGCAGCTTTTTGACCATATAACTTGCCGTGGGCCAGATAGTGCGAGTAAAAAGATAGGCAAATACCCCCTGCAATAAAAAGCAAAAGGCCATACCGCTGGTATACAAGGCTACCTTTTTAATACCAAGAGATCCGGCAAGAAGATCATTCAATGTCAGAAAAACAAAAGCATAGGGTGCTCCCATGAATATGGCTTCAAGCACCTTTAAAATAGCCGCGAGAAAGAATTTTCCTTTCAGTTCAGGAGCCCATTGTAAAATTTGCCGCATATATTTAATCATTGTTCTTTCCTTTATAGTGACCAGCTCTGAGCGGTCGTATGGGTTTCCCACATATTTTTATATAATTCGCTGTTTACAAGAAGCTGCTCATGGGTGCCGCTTGCCGCGATCCGACCCTTATCCAGCACCACGATCTCGTCAGCCGCGATAATGGTTGAAATTCGGTGGGCGATAACGACGAGGGTCTTATTTCGGGCCAGTTTGTTGATGGCACCCTGAACAAGGGCCTCATTTTCCGGATCAATAAAGGCAGTGGCTTCATCAAGTATGAGTATGGGAGAATCTTTTAGAAGGGCTCTGGCGATTGACAGTCGCTGTTTTTCACCGCCTGAAATTCTGGCTCCCTTTTCGCCGATGACCGTGTCATAGCCCCTGGGTAGTTTCATAATAAACTCATGGCATCGGGCCTTTTTAGCTGCATCAACAATTTTGGCGTCAGAGGCATCTGAGTTACCCAGCTTTAGATTGGCAAGCACAGTATCGTTAAAGAGATAGACATTTTGAAAAATAAGACCGAACTGATCCATAAGATCGTCGGTCTTTATATTTCTGATATCCGTTTCGCCGAGAGTAATGGAACCGGCCTCAACATCCCAGAACCGGGGGATCAACCGGGCCAGGGTGGTTTTCCCGGCGCCGGAAGGGCCTACCAGGGCAACAAACTTGCGCGCAGGGATTGAAAAATCGATTCCGTTTATCACTTTGTTTTGCCTGTTATAGCCAAATTCTACGGTGTTCCCAAAAATACCCTTACCCGGAGTCTCAGATTGATCCGGTTCGCTTAAAGGTTTAGCTGTCAAAACGGCATCTATCCGAGCCTGGCTCTCAAGATGTTTTTCCATGAATCTGCCGAATTGGATCATGACCCACATGGGACTACCAAAACCAACGCCCATGAGTAAAAAGAAGACAAATTTCCCCAGGGTGATCATGCCTGCGAGATACATGGCAGCGCCCACAGGAAGAAGAAGGAGCATATTGGCTGTTATGGATACGGAAAAAATGGATGTGGGCAGATACCAGCGTTTACTTATCTGGCCCTCGATGCGGAGACAATCTTCAATGGATCCGGAATATTTTGAAAACGACTCAACAGTATGATTAAATGCCTTGATGATGGGCATGCCCTGGATATACTCGATCATGGCAGCATTCATCTTTTCTGTTGCCAAAAACCATTTATTTATAATATCCATACCGCGACCCATGGTCATCATCTGGATGACTGCACCGATCGGGATGGCGAGTATGGTGGCCAGAGCCAGCCGCCAGTCCACCACAAAAAGAACTATTGCCGTTAAAAGCGTGTAGAAAAATGCGGCTGTAAAGTCCGGGATATTGTGAGCCAGAAAGATTTCCATCTGCTCCACATCCTCGCTCATTACCTTTTTTATCTGGCCTGTATTTTGTTTGTTGAAATACCCCAAAGAAAGTGTTCTCAATTTTTTGGCAATTTCAACCCTGAGATCGTAGAGAATATTGTAGGCGGATACATGGGATAGCGCGGTGGACGCCCCCATACATATATGTTTAAGAATAATGGCCACAATTGCGTAGATGATCAGCATATAGATAAAACGCTGCTCTATCTCGCTAAGTGGTTTACCGCCGACCTCGGCAATGATCCTATAAATAATAAAAAAAGGCAGTACCCCAAAGCCTTCGCCGATAATAGCCAACAGCCCTGAAAAGATCAGCTTGCCTTTTTGAGGAGCGGCCATGCGCAGCAAACCACTTAATCTGGATTTATTTTTCTGTTTTGGCTTCATTAGACACAACGCCTCCCTGTGATTGTAATCCCGCACCACCCTGAGTAAACTTTAAAAACAAATTATTTAGTTGGAATCATTACACAGTTTTGCAAATGTCTGCTAACGATTGAAGAACTATTATTGACGGAAAATGAAAATTCGGTCTTTTGGGGAAAGCCTGGTATTCAGGACAGGACTGTCTTTGTCAGGCTGAAGGTATTTAGACTGA
>JASFBJ010000357.1 GCA_030149585.1 Desulfobacterales bacterium
TTTTTATTGGCTGGTTTACCTCCTGGTCAGGCTGCTCAAAATGAGAGTCTGAAGTTATCTCTAAGCCAGGCGATTGAAATGGCCTTGAATAATAATAGTCTGATTAAAGAGGCTCTTGAAAATGAACAAGGTTCTCTGGAAACTAAAAGAAGCGCCCTGGCCGAGTTTTTACCAAAGGCCTCCTTGAATTATTCATTTACCGGGTTATCGGAAACCCCCTTTATGTATGTTGAGCAACCTACCGCGACCGGCAGTAAGACCATTAAGAAAGATATTGGCAGCGATTCCGCCTATCATTGGGATTTGACCCTTATTCAGCCGCTATTTACCGGTTTTGCACTTTCCACAGGTTATAAAATGGCTGAACTGGGTATTGAAAACCAAAAACTTGCAAAAGAAATTATATATTTGGAGATCGCCTGGAAAGTCAAACAAGCCTTTTTTAATGTACTGCTTTCTCAAAAGGTGGCGCTTGTGTCAGAGGCTTCAGTAAAAAATCTTAAGGCCCATGAAAAAGATGCCTCCAATTTTTATAATGAAGGAATGATCCCCTATAATGATCTTTTACGCTCAAAGGTGGCGCTTGCTGATGTGATCCAAAAAATGGAAAAAGCCAAATCAAATGTTAAGATCGCGCACGCAATTTTAAATACTCTGCTGGAGCTGGATCTTAATAAAAATCTTGAGATAGAAGACCCTGACAATATTCCGCCAATACCGGACAGCCTGGATAAGATAGTTGAAGGAGCCCTGGCAAACCGGCCAGAGCTTTTCATGTTGAGACTGGCCCTTAAAAATCTGGATTTCCAGATTAAACTGGCCAAAAGCAGTGATTATCCTACAATAGCTATGATTGGACGATATGAACAAAATGGAGATGATTTACTGGCCACTAATAATGATTTTCGGAATCAGTATAATTCCAGCCTGACTCTTCAGGCTAACTGGACATTTTTTTCAGGTGGCAAAACAAGGGCCAATACCGCTAAATTTCGTTCTGACCAGCGGGCACTCAAAGAAAAGCTAAAAGGATTTGAAAAAGGAATTAAACTGGAAACCCAAAACGCGTATATTAATTTAAAAGTTGCTGAAAAAAATATTCGGACAGCCAAAAACGCTTTGACCCAGGCCGGAGAAAATTGGCGGATTACCAATCTTCAATACCAGCAGCAAATCGTATCATCAACAGAGGTGCTGGATGCCAGGACTTTTTTAAGTCAGGCAAAAACAAATTATTATAGCGCCCGTTATGGCTATATGATTTCCATGGCTGAGCTTGAACGTGCCATGGGGAAAAAAACAAATAAGAATAATTGACCTGATATTTTTGTTAAAAAAAAGGTATATTAATGGAAAACCGGAAAAAAACAAAAAAGGGCTTATCATTTCATTTATCATCATTATACTCTTTGCCGGATTTACAGTTTCCAACTATTTAAAAGCAAAAAAAAAATGTGCCGGTTAAAAGTATTGCCGAGGTTAAAGCGCCGATCCAGACAGCCCTTTCAAAAACAGTTTATTTTAATCGTAATCTGGAGCTGGTAGGAGACGTGCGGCCATTTTCAATGGTGGATGTCTTTCCCAAAATTCCAGGAAAAATCATAGAAAAAATCTTCGTTGAAAAAGGTGATTTGGTAAAAAAAGGCGATTTGGTTGCTGTTTTGGAAAGCTCAGCCATCGAGGCCAGAATAGAAGAAGCCGGAGCTGCCCTGGAATCTGCCCAGGCCAGAGTCAAACAGGCCCAGGCTAACCTTGAGATTTTAGAAAAGGATCGCGAGCGGCTGGTTAATTTATATCAGCAAAAAGCCATTGCCCTGCAAAAGGTTGATCATATTGAGGCTCAATATACAGCAGCTCTTGAAAGCCGTCGTCTGGCCGCTGCCCAGGTTAAGCAGGCCAGAGCCGCCATCAAACAACTTACTATCTTTATAATGACCACTGGGTTTATGCTCCGGCAGGCGGGTATATATCAACGCGCTATGTGGATAAAGGGGCAATGTCGGCTCCTGGGAAGCCGCTTTTTCGGATTTCCGATGAAAATATTCTTAAAATAATCTCCAGTGTTGCGGAAAAAGAATTTCTCTTTATAAAAAAAGGATTAAAAGTAGTAATTAAAACAGGTGTATTTCCAGATAAAGAGTTCAGCGGTGTGGTATCAATCATAAGCCCCACCATTAACCCGACTACAAGAACAGGTGAAATAGAGATCCAGGTAAAAAATGCAAAACAAACCCTGCGCTCTGGAATGTTTGTACGCGTGTTTTTAAATTTCGGACAGCGTCAGGTCACGGCTGTTTCAAGAGATGCTCTGGTTCGGCTGCCTGGAACCGGCAGTTATTACGTGTATCTAGTAAAAGAAAAGCGGGCGGTATTAACAAATATAAAAGTTGGTATTTTTCAAAATAATCTGGTGGAGGTTAGAGAAGGCCTTTCTCCAGGGGAGAAAGTTATCATCAAAGGCCTGGGGCGTATTAAAGATGGCGTTTTAGTTAGCGAAACATCCGACCCGATTAAAAGTTCTAATAAATAAAGGATCCTGGCACATGAAACTTCCCGAATTTGCTGTAAAACAGCCAGTGGCTACAATGATGCTCTTTTTAGCCCTGGGATTGATTGGCGTTTTTTCCCTGACCAGGCTGAATATTGATATGTTTCCTGATATCGATCCTCCGGTTATCTCCATTTTAACATCCTGGAGAGGGGCCAGTGCGTCTGATATTGAAATAGAAGTAACAGAAAAAATAGAAAATTTTGTTAACAGTGTGAATAACCTGGATACGCTTACCTCCAGTTCCTTGGATAATCTTTCCATCATCACCTGCAAATTTGACTGGGGCACGGATCTGGATGTGGCCACCAATGATATTCGGGATAAACTTGAATTTGCCACAAGAGAACTGCCTGATGATGTTGATTCTTCCCTGATATTCAAGTTTTCCAGTGCCTCGGCTCCTGTTATGGTAATGACTATCAGCGGTGAAAAAAGCTGGCCCAGGCTCTATCATCTGGCAGATAAAAATATCGGTGATTCGCTAAAAAGGGTGCCCGGGGTGGGGGCAGTAATTATCCATGGCGGGCTTAAACGCCAGATTAATATCTACTTTGATCTTGCACAGATTGAAGGATTTAATCTCTCTTTGCCTAAAATCAATCAGATTCTGGCATCTGAAAATATCAATATGCCTGCAGGGACCATTAAATCAGGTTTAAAAGATTATTTTATCAGGGTCCCGGCACGTTTTACTTCAATGGAGCAGATTAAAAATGTAGTTGTTGGTTATTATAAAAAAAGCCCGGTCTATTTAAAAGATGTGGCTGAAGTCGCGGATGATTATGAATCAAAGCAGATGAATGCC
>JASFBJ010000116.1 GCA_030149585.1 Desulfobacterales bacterium
CTGGTCGGTAAGCGATGTTAAAGCTTTTACAACTGTTTTTAGTCGTTCTTTAATCTCCTGCATATCTTTTTCTCCTTTAGTAATATTAAATAACTGTATATTGCTTCATTCCATGTCAACAAGACAATAAACACAAATTGCATCCGCAATAATATAAAGCATTTCAAATGTCAACATCTTAAATAAAAAAATAATTATTCAGGGTAGTATTTACTATTTTCATAACTACTGCAGCTCTGAAATTCCCGATTCTGATAAGGAAGAATTATTGACAACTACCTTGTCTTATGAAAAATTGGATTTGTTTTAAAGTAAAATTCATCTTTTAATAAAATAACAACTTAAAAAAAATATTTTCGGAAGGCACATCATAATGGGAGAGCAATTACGTCTACCTGGTGATTCAGAACATTTTTCGATTCCCTATGAAAAACTGCTTAACCCTGCACAATTTACTGCGGTAACCACGACGAGTGGCCCTCTTTTAGTAATAGCCGGTGCAGGCAGCGGCAAAACCCGCACCTTGACCTACCGGGTCGCCCGCCTGGTTGAGGCAGGAGTCGAGCCCGATTCTATTCTACTTTTGACTTTTACAAGAAAAGCATCCCAGGAAATGCTGAAAAGAGCTGCCGCCCTTTTAGACAGCAGATGCAATAAAGTATCAGGAGGAACTTTTCACTCCTTTGCCAACCATATTCTGCATCGCTTTGCTCATATAATCGGCTTTGAAAACGGTTTTTCCATAATTGATCGCACGGATTCTGAAAGTCTGATTAATATTATCAGGAAAGAAATGGGTTTTGGAAACAAAAATTACTCCTTTCCACGCAAAAAGACATTGATAAATATTTTTAGTCAGGCAATCAATAAGGCCATTGCCGTTGAAGATATAATTTATGATGATTATTTCCAGTTCAGACCTGCGATGGAAGATATTTGCAGTCTGGCCAGGGAGTATAAAAAGCGAAAAGTTGAACACCGTTTTATGGATTATGATGATCTTCTGGTATATCTGCTGGCTATTTTAAAAGAGCATGTATCCATTCGCGAGGAGCTTTCTAATAAATACCAGTATATAATGGTAGACGAATATCAGGATACCAATCTGATTCAATCTGAAATTGTCTATTTGCTGGCAGGCGAACACCATAATATAATGGTAGTGGGTGATGATTCCCAGAGCATCTATTCGTTCAGGGGCGCTAATTATAAGAATATTATCAACTTCCCGGATATCTTTCCAAATACTAAAATAATCAAACTGGAAGAAAACTATCGCAGCACCCAGACGATATTGAATCTGACTAATATTATTATAGAAAGAGCTGCTGATAAATACAGCAAAACACTTTTCAGCCAAAACAGGCATGGACAAATTCCAATCCTTGCACTAACTGATAATGAGAACAGCCAATCCCTGTGGATTGTAAAACAGATTCAGCAATTACAAAAAAAGGGAGTTAAACTTAATAAAATTGCCGTTCTTTTCAGAGCCAGTTTTCACTCCTTTGATCTTGAGATTGAGCTGGGACGTAAAGCCCTGCCCTTTGTTAAGGTTGGAGGGTTTAAATTTATGGAAGCTGCCCATATTAAAGATGTTCTGTCCCATTTAAAAATCATCGTAGCCGGCCTGGACAAAATAAGCTGGTACCGTATTTTATTGCTTTTGAATAAAATCGGGCCCAAAACAGCTGAAAAAATTTATCTTGGATTATCTTACGCTGGTGGTGGTCTTGAAGGTTTTTTAACTTATTGCGGCAGTCATAAAATTGCTTCAGCCCTTATTCCCCTTAAAGAGCTGCTCCAATCAATTGCTCCTGACATTATGACGGTGGATCAATTGGGCACAGCAGTGATTAACTATTACACCCCTATTTTACAGGCCAGGTATGATAATTACCCAAAACGGATGAAAGATCTGGAACATCTGCTTACGATTATGGAACGTTATGATAGTTTAGATCAGTTCCTGACGGATATGGCTCTTGAACCACCCAATACCAGTATGAACAAATCCATGGTTGCTGATACTGCTTCGCAAAACGACAAATTAACTCTTTCCACAATCCATTCCGCCAAAGGTCTGGAATGGCATACGGTTTTTATTATCTGGGCTCTGGACGGCCGGTTCCCTTCGGTACACTCGTTTTATAATGATGAAACCATGGAAGAAGAGCTGCGATTAATGTATGTGGCTGCAACCCGCGCCTGTTCAAATCTTTATTTTTCCTGCCCTCGCCAGGTTTATGACAGGAGCGCTGATATGTTTTTAAACCAACCTTCCCGTTTTATAGATCAACTGCCGGAAGATGTTCTAAAAATTTCTTATATCTAATGCTTCAAATAGATAGTTCAGGATTTGGGGAAGGGGATATTTAAGGAGGGACTTATTTTTTGTCTGACCATTTTTGCTGGATCCTGATAATGAATTAATCCCAAAAAGACATTGCATAATATCAGGCAGCATGTTATTTGCCCCAAAAATGTGTTTTTTATAAAAAACTTTATTGCTAACCGAAAAACGCAATATTTATCTCTTTTGAATTATAACTTAGAATTTTTTTCACATTACAGGAATAAATGATTACAGAATATTATGTTTTGATCGCCGGTTATATTGTTGGGTTTTATATGGCCTGGAATATCGGAGCCAATGATGTTGCAAATTCAATGGCCTCAGCAGTAGGGGCCAAGGCCATTACGATTCGTCAGGCAACTTTTATTGCCGGAATTCTAAATGTTGCGGGAGCGCTTTTTCTTGGATCTCATGTAACCAATACTATCCGTAAAGGAATTGTTTCAACTGACATTTTGACTGACCCCCATTTGGCATTGATTGGAGCTCTGGCAGCCCTGTTAGCGGCTGCCTTATGGGTTTCTTTTGCTACATGGAAATCTTTACCTGTTTCAACCACACATTCAATTGTAGGCGCTATGATCGGCTTTGGAATTATGGCCGGTGGTTTTTCGGTGATTAACTGGGGCAAGCTGGGAGCCGTGATTTTAAGCTGGATAATTTCCCCTCTCTTTAGCATGATTATTGCCTTTGTCATGTTGAAAATTATTATAAGGTTCATCACCTCAAAAGAAGACGCATTTAGCGCAGCCCTAAAGCTTTCCCCAATTTTTATCGGTATTACGGCCTTTATCGTGGTTTTACTCTTTTTATACAAAATACCTTTAGGGAAAACACTTGCCACTGGTCATTTGGCGGCAACTTTACTGGCTGTTTTAATATCTTTGATGGCAGGTTTTGCTGGAAAATTTTTATTAGCCCGCATGCCTTTAAAACAAAAAAAAAAGGGGGCTGAGGAGATATTCCGTCGCATTCAGATTGGCACCTCATGTTATGTTGCTCTGGCTCAGGGAGCAAATGATGTCGCAAATGCTATTGGCCCTTTGGCTGTAATTTATTTTCTGGTTAAAACAGGCAGCGTAGGAGCTAAAGTCCCTGTACCCGTCTTTCTTTTGCTGTTCGGAGGCATTGGTATTGCCTGCGGCATTGGTATGGCCGGTCACAGGGTCATGGAAACCATTGGTAAAAAGATTACGACCTTAACCAATACACGAGGATTTTCAGTTGATTTTGCGGCTGCTACCACGGTTCTTATTGCATCAAGATTAGGGCTGCCGGTATCCACAACGCACGCTGCTGTGGGCGGTGTTTTAGGTGTTGGAATGGCCCGCGGAATTGAGGCCGTCAACTTTCGAATTGTATTCCAAATTATGATTTACTGGGTCTTAACAGTTCCAGCGGCTGCCATAACCAGTATGGTTTTGTTTAAAATACTATCGTATATTATTTAAGGAGCCAAAAATGAGAATTCCCTTTTTATCTTTATTTATAGCCTCCCCGTTTGACGGACTCATGGAACATGCTGCAAAAGTCAAAGAATGCGGATGGGCTTTTCAGCAGGCTGTTGAGTGTTATATTACAAAAGATTGCAATACATTCGACCAGTTACGTACGGATGTGGTCAACCTGGAAACTGAGGCTGATGTCATCAAACGCCGTATCCGGGGACATCTTCCCAAGGGAACCTTAATGCCTGTGGATAAATTCCAGCTATTCAGATATCTAAAAGAGCAGGATAATGTTTTAGATGCTGTGGAAGACGCTTTAGACTGGCTTTCCTATCGACAGGAACCTGGTATACCTGCTGAACTGGAAAAGGATATAGTTTTGCTTGTGGATTCGGTTATAGATCCAATTGAAGAGCTTCATAAAATGGTAATGGAGGCCAAAAAATATTTCAAAAGTTTTTCTGATAAACAGCGGGATATAGTTAAAAAAATAATCGCCAACCTGCGTCAGCAGGAACATGATGCCGACACTCAGGAAGATATTATCAAGCAAAAAGTATTTTACCTGAATCTCGATCCAGTGACGGTCTTTCATATAATCCGTCTGACTGAAACCATCGGAGCGATTGCCGATCACGCTGAAAATGCCGGAGATATGATGCGCGCCATGCTTGCCAAATAAATAACTAATACGCAAAAAAAAGATAAAGAACAAAGGCGCTAACGGCCAGTAAACAAAGCAGATAAGCCTTCCAGTCCACCAGACGTTTTGCCATGCCGTGCTTGTCAACCTTGCCCAATCTGGTTTTGCAATGAAAACATTGCTCATCATCAAGCTTTAGATAAACAAAACATTCCGGACATTTTTTAGTTACGAATTTTTTTTCATTTTCATCTTTGTCCATTGCTTTTTTGCTATAGATTGTCAGATAATTAATTTCATAAGGATAGAGCGAGGAGATAATACTAATCGTATATCTCCGACCGATAACGCAGTGAAATTATTTATGTGACGGTCTATAATTCCTTCAAAATAAGTGCGCCTCTTAAGATTGGTTCAAAAATTCCTGTTCAATCTTTATTTCACTTTTGTTTCTGAGTTGAGTAATAAATGCATTAAAGGCAACCTGCTGTTTTTGTTGCAATAATGTTTGCCAAATTTTCTTTTTCTCCTTTTCAAACCCAGCTTCATCTGCTAATTTATTTTCTTTTAATTTAATTACATAATACCCTTTGGAAGTTTTAAAGACCTGTTTTGGCAGGTTATCTTTTTTGCTCAGGCTAAACGCGGCAGCGCTGAGTTCCGGTTCAGATCCGATTTCAGGAATTGCCTGGTTTCGTTTAAAAAAACCGCTGACAGCAGTTGTTAATTTCATTTTTTTGGTTTCAGCATCTATGGCTTTCCCGTCTTGCAATGCTTTCAGCAAAGTTTGGGCCTCTTTTTCAGCGCTTTCCAGCTGCTGCTTTTTGACAAGATCTTTTTTTATTCTTGTTAGAACGCTTTCCAGTGTCGGCACCCTGGCTTCAATTTTTGAAGCAACTTGTAGAATATAGTACCCGTCAGATAATTCCTGCACTTCACTTATATCCATAAGAGGCAAGGCAAAAGCCGCGGCAGCAAATTTCCGGCGGTCTTTTACACCTTTGGCTGGTCCCTGGCGGCTAAAAAAATCTGTGGAAATTAACCGCATATTTATTGCCCTGGCTGTATTATCTAAAGAATCCCCATCATAGGATAGATTATAAGCAGCTTCGGCTTTATCATAGGCTATATTTTTAGCCTGAGCAGCGGTCAGGTTTTGACGAATCCCGGCGGACGATTCTTCCAATGTTGCAGTAGTCTCTGGATTTATTTTTTCAATTTTGATAATATGCAAGCCAAATCTGGTTTTTACCAATTTACTAATCTCACCTGCTTTCATTGAAAAATCCTTATCGGCAAATGGTTTTACCATAGCCTTTTTTGGAAAGGCTCCAAGAAAACCGCCTGATTTATTGCTGGGACCCTCAGAATATTTTTTAGCAAGTTCCGCAAAGTCCTGACCAGCCTCAGCCCTGGACAGGACTTCCAATGCCTTTTCGCGGGTTGCCTTAGCTGTAGCTTGATCAGCTTTTTCATCAAGCTTAAATAAGATATGGCGGGCTTCAACAGTTTTTTCTGTTTTAAACTCTGCCTGGTTTGATTCATAATAATCAAGAATATCATCATCGCTGATTTTTACCTGAGAATTATAAAGGTCAGGATTAAAATAAAGATAATCAAGCTTTATCATTGGCTCTGTTTTATAATTCTCTTTATATTCGGAAAAATAGGCCGCTATCTCATTTTTTGATGGATCAATATTCGGATAGCGATCCTGTTTAAAAAGAGTATATTCAATGCTGACCTCTCTATTATTAAAATCATACCACTGTCTGATTTCAGGGTCAGATACCTTTGCGCTGTTTAATACAAAACCGCGCAGTTTTTCTATCAAAATAACATCTTTTTGCCCTGCTTCAAACGCCTCCGGCGTCATCCGATTTTGAGATAACACCCGGCGGTATCGCCGAATATCAAATTTGCCCTGCGACATAAATGCAGGTACCTGGCGAATATAATCAGTAAGCTCCTCTTTGGTAAGTCTGAATTCTAAATTGCGGGCCTCCTGAAGTAAGATCCTCTGATTAATAAGACGATCAACAGCCTGTTGTTTTAAATTAAGCATTTTGATTATTTCATCATTTAAATTATTGCCAAATTGACGCCGATACTGCTCCAGCAGGTTATTATAAGAGTCCCTATACTCTTCAATACTTATAACTTCTCCATTAACACTCGCAACCATCGAGCCCCTTTGAGACTTAAAGCTCCCAACTCCCCAAAAAACAAAGACAATTACAATAGCGCCTAAAACGATTTTAATGAGCCAGCTTGTAGCATAATCCCGCATTAATCTGAGCATTGCACCTTACCTTTTTTTCATAATTCTTAAGAGTAAAATATATCGACTAAAATAAGACCTCTTAATCTCAATTAAGAGGAATACCTGAAATATTGAATAAATCAATAATTCTATTTCCGGTTTTTACCCTTGTCAATATAAATTCCTGATTAAGGCGATCTTCGCACTAAATTTATTGTTGATAACTTGATGTCTTAAAATAATGACTTTAAGAAATAACCGTTGACAGCAAAATTACTTTTTGTTAGAAACCCTCTAAATATAAATTATTTTGTTTTTTCGGGGCTGTAGCTCAGCTGGGAGAGCGCATGACTGGCAGTCATGAGGTCAGGGGTTCGATCCCCCTCAGCTCCACCATTTTATTTCTTATTTGGCCTATAGCTCACCTATATACTCACATGAAAATCTTTTAAAAAATTCTTTCATGAATTGGTGACGATCCCTGGCCAGTTTTTTTCCCGCAGCAGTAATAATCCTGTCTTTAATTTTAACCAATTTGACCTTATATTCCCGGAATCCAGTATCTTCTCTGGAATAGGCACGGGTATCTTTAATCTCTATTTCCGGGGCATGCAGTCTCGCGCCCAATTCACCGGCAAATAGATAAGCCCTTGCAATGCCCACAGCGCCTATGGCATCGAGCTTATCTGCATCAAACAGCACCTTTGCCTCTGTAGTTTCCGGTCGGCAATTACCCCTGAAACGATGGGCTTTAATACAGTGCAAAATATTTTGTTTTTGATCAAATGATAAGGCAAGATCTTTTATCAAGGGCTTAGCCAGTTGAGCGCCTTTTTCAGCATGGCAGATCGCACCGTTGCTATTATCCTGGTAACTTCTGCCGATATCATGCAGATAAGCCGCAATTTGCAGTACAGTCAAGTCGGCATGCTCTGCATCTCCAATCCTTTGGCAAAGTGCAACCACCCTTTGGGTATGATCCCAGGCATGGCTTCCTTTATTATCCTTAAACAGGATCTGAACCCTATTTTTTATATTATTAATAATTTAGATCACCCATATTTTCCATATTATTCATTTAGTCTTTCATGCTAATCTTCCAGGGTCATAACACTTTCCCAGCGATCATATTCAGTTTTAGTGGGCAGGCCGTTTTTTTCAAGTTTTTTTATGATTATTTCATGATTAAAACGTAAATAGGGATTCACCTTTTTCTCTTGAGCCAGAGTTGTTGAAACCTTTCTCCGGTTATATTGCCTTAAATAAATATCGATATCCTTATTTTGAGGTTCAATAATTCTTGCAAAGGCCATGGCATATTCAAGATAATCATGACCCGCGTAAACAGTAGTTTGCTCAGGGAAAGCCAGTATCTTTTTGATAGAGTTATAAAATACCTTTAAATCTTCGCAAAAACAATTGCCAACCGTTCCATTAAACAAAGTATCTCCTGTTATCAGACTGCCACTTGCCTCAAAAATAACCGAATCCCAGGTATGTCCCGGTGTATGATAAATATTTATCTTTTCATCTTCCAGATTAATTAAACCATTTTCCAACAAAATATCATTTTCAATAAAATCGGCGCTGGTTTGGGCCAAAAGTTTCTGGTTACCCAAAGTATGATCTTTATGGTCATGGGTATTAACGACAAATTCAAGTATCAGGTTATTCTTTTTAATAAATTCCAGGGCTTCCTCAACTGCTCCGCCGTCAATTATAAGCGCGGATGTTTTACTATATACAAGATAGCTGAAATTATCGGCTGAGTAGCGAAATTGTTTGATTTTCACAGGCTCTCTCCCAAATAAACTATAATTATTTTCTTTTTAAATGAGCAGATTTGATGTCAAAGTCCTTAAATGAGCCAAACCATCTGAAAATAACTGCTGAACACCTGACGATGACATTGGTCTGAAACAGGCCAAAATTTGACATTTTTATTTTGAGCCAGCCTCAAATTGATTTAAAAAATGATTAAAGTCAAGGCTGATGGTGGTAAAATTATCAAAGGTAAGATCGTTGAAGGGCAGTTTAAATTCTTTTTTAATGGCACTGAAAATTGCCAGGTAATTTAACAGGATTCTTTTTTCCCATTGAAGACCCAGTTTTCGGGATAGTTCAATGATTGTTGATCCTGGGCCTTCAAGCTCCATGAATTCCCCAAACGGCATGGTATCAAGACAGATTATTGCATCGCGCCATTTGAATGTTTCTCGCCATTTTTCATAAATCTTCTGCTTTTGAAAACCCAGAGCCTGAAGAATTTTGCTCATGCTGGTGAAATCGCTGACTTCTACTTCCAGTTCCTGCATAATTTTAAAGTCGGTACTGTTTTCAGGGGGTTTTAATTTTAATGTCAGGATATTTTTTTTATTTTGGCGAAGGCGCAGCAAAGATTTGTTGTTATATAATTTTTGGGAAAAATCATCATAACAGGTATTGATTTCAAATTCACGTCCAAGGCTGAGAGCATGTAGCTGTTCAATGCGCCGACACATAGACTCTTTATTATCAAGAAAAAATTTTACTTCAATTTCCAGAGGATTCATAAGGTTCCGCCACAATTAGGAACGAGCTTTATATTTCGCGACGCCATTTTTTCCTATAAGAAGCTTGCGATTGATCGAGCTAAAAGCTCAGCTGGAGTAAAATTTACCAAATCCCTTCCTATCTAGAGATCCTGTTTTCCAGTCACGCGTCTCAATTTCTGTCAAATAGACTAAATGATGATCAAGATCAGCCTCTCTCCGTTATTGTTTCATTGCAATGTATTTATTTCTATTATATTGCGATAAGGTTCGAACAGTCAAGACCGTCCTTTCTCTGGTGCTATAAAGCCCGTGAACGAGCATGGTTCCGTTTTTACATTGGCGGCTCTTTGAGACCCCGTTTGGTAAGCTACTATAATTTTGTAAAATAATCGGGTTGAACAACTCATTCATAGCCCGGGCCCTGCTCGTGATCCCCTATCAACTCTTAAACAAGGAAATACAGATGCGGCAGATCCTGATATAGGCGCATCCGAAATTTACGCATGTGTTCCTGAAGGTCGGGATGAAGGTATGTGCATCCCAAGGCTTTATTTTGGAACAAGGGCTGAAGCTTTTAACCTGACAACAAAGCAAAAATTAAGACGCTGCACCTTTTATCTTGATTTTCTATCATACTGCTGATAGTTTTCCCCTTATTATATTGCAAGCTATACGGGTAGTCTTAAGAAAGGATGCTTAATTGCAAATTCACAGAAATATTTTATCCAAAATCATAAACTGCCTGGATATGGAAAAAATCCTGATCATCAAAGGTCCAAGACAGGTCGGTAAGACAACCCTTATGAAGGGTATCATAAAGCGCTTGTCCGACAAGGGCAAAACAACATTTTACATATCTGCTGATGAGGATTTTGATAATTTTGTATTTAAAACTCCCCAGCATTTTATTGCCCGTGTTGAAACCGAAATAAGCCTGACAAAAGGCAGGGTTTATTGTTGAATGTCGCGGTCTGATACCAAGAAGATGTCAGGTTATTTTACCAG
>JASFBJ010000117.1 GCA_030149585.1 Desulfobacterales bacterium
AAAAAAATGTTATTTTGGGGTTAAATCCAAGAAAAGTTTACGAAACAACAAAACCGTAACCTTCTATTTTAGGGCTCTTGAACTATAAGCAGGAATTGTTGCACCTAATTGCAATATTTCAAAATGCATGAAGCATTTGAACAGCGTGTACCCAGAGATATATCAGGAGATATGGATTTGATGCTCAGGTTTTCAATGGTGTAATTTTTACAGCACAAAGGGGCGTTGAATCACAGTGTCTTTTAACCATCGCTGATCATCTCTGGCAGGGTATTCAATATTATAATGCAGGCCCCTGCTTTCCTTTCGGTGCAAGGCGCATTTTATAATCAATTCAGCCACGGTGGCAATATTGCGCAGCTCTATCAGATCGGGCGCCACCTTAAAATTCCAGTAGTATTCCCGAATCTCATTTTGAATATTTTTAATCCTGCGCTGAGCTCTTGCCAATCTTTTATCAGATCTGACAATTCCCACATAGTTCCACATAAACCGTCTGATCTCGTCCCAGTTATGCGATACCATGATCAGTTCATCACTGTCGGTTGTACCTGTCTCGTCCCAGCCGGGTGGATCAGGCGTTTGGCTGAAATCCATATTTTTTAAATCAATTATTGACTGTTTGGCAGCTGAATCAGCGTATACCAAGGCTTCCAATAATGAATTACTGGCTAAACGATTGGCTCCGTGCAAACCGGTACAGGCTGTTTCTCCCACAGCATAGAGTCTGTTGATATTGGTTCGGCCATCCATATCAGTTACCACCCCTCCACACATATAATGAGCGGCGGGCACGACAGGTAGAGGCTCTTTGGTCATATCAATACCAAAATCAAGGCATTTTTGGTAAAGGTTGGGAAATCTTTTTTTGACAAAATCATTATCCTTGTGGGAAATATCCAGAAAAACAGAGTCACTTCCGCTTTTTTTTAACTCTGTGTCAATGGCCCTGGCCACTACATCGCGGCAAGCCAGATCTTTTTGCGGATCGTATTTTTCCATAAAGGATTTCCCGTTTGCATCTATTAAAATTCCTCCTTCTCCACGGACTGCTTCTGAAATTAAAAAATTTTTAGCCTTTGGATGGAAAAGGCAGGTGGGATGAAACTGAACAAACTCCAGATTTGCAACAACGGCACCGGCCCGATATCCCATAGCTATGCCATCTCCTGTGGCAATATCAGGATTGGAAGTATATAGATAAACTTTTCCCGCTCCGCCGGTGGATATAAGGGAAATATTTGCTCTAAAAGTTTTTACAATACCACTATGCTGATCCAGCACATAGGCGCCGCAGCACGAATCTTCATGTCTGGTTGTTATAAGCCCTCTTTTCATTCGGGTGGACGAAATAATCAGATCAATCGCCATATGATTTTCAAACAGAGAAATGCGATCATTAGCCTCCACCTCGGTCAAAAGAACACGCTCAATCTCCTGGCCGGTCATATCCTGTGCGTGTACAATTCTGTTTTTGGAATGTCCCCCTTCACGCCCCAGATCAAACCTGGATTCAAGTGTTAAAGATTGCTGTTTTTCATTCAAATTGAATTTGACACCCAAATCGGTCAGATGATTGATCATGCGCGGCCCGTTTTCAACAACCATTGAAACTACATCCTGATTGCAAAGGCCATCTCCGGATACCATGGTATCTTGACTATGCAGTTTAAATGAATCCAGCTTGCCAAAAACCGAGGCAATCCCTCCCTGGGCCTTGTTGGTATTGCTATCCATGGCGTTTTTCTTTGTCACAATTGCGACTGTGCCGAAATCAGCTACTTTAAGAGCAAACATTAATCCGGCAATACCACTCCCAACCACTAAAAAATCTGTTTTGATTTCCATAAATTTTACCCTTATTAACGTAAAGACGATCGGGACGACCGGCGTTTGGAACTAAATCCAATAATAAACCCAAGAAGAAGCACTCCAGCCCCGCCAAGGAACCATTTTATGTTTTTGTTACGGGAAAAACGGAGCGCTTGATCTTCAAATTTATCAGCTTTTTCAATAGCTTCTTTTAATTTTTTAAGCATATTATCATATTTTGTCTTCAAATTTAAATATCCGGATGAATTCTTTTTCAGACTGTTAAAATCCTGGTTTATTATTTTAAGTTTCTGCTGATTCGCATTAATACCACCCTTTAACACTTTATTCTCTTTTTTGAATTCCAAATTTAGCTCAGATAGCCTGCTGTTTTTTTCCACCAATGATTCAAGGCGTTTTTTAAGCCTTTTTATAACCATGGCACTTGGTTCTGTTTTGGTAATATAACGAATCAAAACCCAGCCTTCCCTTTCATTAGGAAGCCGAACCTGTGCCCATTCATCACCGACGGTTAAAATCTCAAGCTGCTGACCGGATCTGATTAAAGAAATAATTTTACGGTCAACTCCAGGACCTGTCCTAAGGGTAATTTCAAATTTATCTGAGACATACATTATTTTATTGGCACTAACTTCTGTTTCTGCAGCGGCAGTGGAGATAACAAATAAGCACATCAAGATACTGATAACAGGTTGTAAAAAAAAATTCATAAGTTAACCTCTTTTTTAATAAATAAAGCTTTTAGTTTTTTCAAAATTCCACCAGTTTGAATATATTTTGTGTTAAAAAAGTCAGTTTTGTCAATAATATTCTTTTAATTCAGACTTTAATATGATATTTCAAAATCAAATCGTATAAGCGAAAGTCGATTTTCACCAAAACCAAACTAAAATCAGCTTAATACAGTAAAACAGGGGTAACAGGTTTATGATTGCTTTTGACTTAAAATGTAAAAATAATCATACTTTTGAAGGCTGGTTCGACGATAATGAAGCGCTTGAACAACAGCAAAAAGATGGTTTGATCGAATGTCCGATTTGTAACACAAAACAAGTGGTCAAAATTTTCTCATCATTTGCGATAAAAGAATCAACTTTACCAACTGCCGGCCAGCCCTCAAAGGTGGATTTTGCCGAAATTGGCAGGCAAATTATAGAATATGTAAAAACCAACACTGATGATGTAGGCAGTGATTTTACCAAAGAAGCGCTGAAAATTCACTATGGAGTTTCAAAGCCGCGTAGTATTCGGGGAGTCAGCACCCCTAATGAAGAAAAAATTCTTAAAGAGGAGGGCATTGATTTTTTAAAAGTGCCCATTCCTGTATTGCCTTCAGAATCTGATCAGGATGCCTGATAACAGCACCTAAACCCCTTAATAATTTGTGGGGTTTTTGGGGCAAAAATAAAGGAGAAAAAATATGCGCCAGCGATATATGATTATAAAAAATGAAAAAAACAGCGAACTGCTCATCAGGGAATTTGCCGAACTTGATAAAGGACTATTTTCCCTGCTTTATGAAGAGATCTATGATGAAAATAAAATTTTAGCAGCAACTCAAGAGGGTAAAGAATCCTTAATAAGCGCCATATTAACAAATAGTTTTTATCCCCCAAGAATTTACGCTGAACCTATTGCCGATGAAATCGCAAAAATGTATCAGCCTGACGGCAAGTCTTCATCTGAACTTTTATTTGACGATATTGATCTTTTTCAAAAAGAGGCTGATATTTTGCCGGAGATTACAGAGACAGGGGCTGAAAAACTGGCTGATAAGGTGGATGAATTATTAGATGATAAGCCTGAAGCTGATTTGCAGGAAATTATATCTGATGTTAAATCGGACGTCAAATCGGACGTTAAATCGGATGTTGAACCAGATATTGAACCAAATATTGAACCGGATATTTCAGCCAGTTGAATTTAAGGTTTCAATAATTACCAGGGTTTTGATATAGTATCATTTTATTATTCGTATGGACCCGAATGAATTATACGATCAAAATAAAAAAGCAATCAATTTTGCATCCTTTCAGGCCCATCCCTTTGGCCTGTCTTAATCAATTAAGGATAAAATCATGACTGAACCTGCAAATAAAACCAAAGTAGTTATTTTCACCAACAGCTTTAAAATTACCGGCAGCATTTCCAATTTTTCAGATACCCGCCTGACCGACTACGTTACAGAACCCAAGCCCTTTATAGCAGTAACCAATGCGGTTATCGAAGATCACTCTGGTCATCATATTACAAAAACATCTTTTATAAGTGTTCAAAAAAACATGGTTGAAATTATTTATCCGGCCGATTAGAGTACATGACCCCAATCATACTTAACTTATAATCTCATATATTTTTTGCAGAGGATTCTATGCCTATCCTTGATAAGGTATTTAAAACAGCGGCCGAAAATAATGCTTCAGATGTTCATGTGGTTCCTGGAGAGCCTTTTATTTTACGCAGATTCGGCAAAATTATAAAGTTGAAAAACAAGCCGATATCTGCTCAGAATGCCAGGCAGATCATTCACGAAGTTTTGACCGAAGAACAAAAAAAAATTTTACGGGCAAACCAGCAGCTCGATTTTGGCTATGAAATACAAGGCCTTGGCCGTTTCAGAGGTAGTATCATGGCTCATAATAATGGATTAAGTGCAATTTTTCGCGTAATACCCCCTGATATTCCTGATATCACAAAACTTGGCCTGCCTGATATTGTATCCAAAGTTCTGGATAACCATCAGGGGTTGATTCTGGTTACAGGTGCGACCGGTCATGGAAAATCGACTACCCTGGCTGCTATGATTGACTATATCAATACAAATAAGGCCCTGCATATTCTGACGGTGGAAGACCCCATAGAATTTGTACATCCACTAAAAAAAGGCGTAGTTAATCAGCGTCAACTCGGAATAAACACATTATCTAACGCCAATGCGCTTCGAGGGGCATTAAGGGAAGACCCAGATGTGATCATGGTTGGTGAGCTAAGGGATCTTGAAACAATTTCTCTGGCTATTTCGGCTGCTGAGACCGGTCATCTGGTACTGGGGACTTTGGCTACTTCCAGCGCACCCAAAACCATTGACCGAATTATTGACGCCTTCCCACCTGATGAGCAGAGCCAGATCAGAGCCATGTTAAGCGAAGCATTGAAGGCTGTAATTACACAAAGACTGATTCCAGCAGCTGATGAAAAAGGCATGGTTTTAGCGATTGAAACCTTAATCGGCACATTGCCTGTGGCTAATCTGATAAAGGATGCCAAAACGTTTCAGATTCCCTCCATTATGCAAACCGGCAAAGCTGTGGGGATGCAAATCATGGATGAATCCATAATGGATTTACTTCAGGAGAAAAAAATTACAGCAAAAGCCGCTTACGCAAGCGCTAATGATAATAGACGGTTTAAATCTTTCCTGGATAAGGAAAACAGCGATTAATCAGCTGTCGATAGTTTTTTTCAGGCATTAAAAAAAAAGGTATACTCAATGGCTATTATTGACACCTATTTTAAAGAGATGCAGCAAAAAGGCGCCAGCGATCTTCACATGGTGATTGGCTTTCCGCCTCTGCTCAGGCTACGGGGCGAACTTGTACCGCTTGATTATGAAGTACTTACGCCTCAAAGCAATCAAGAAATTTTATTTGAAATTCTATCTTCCGGCCAAAAAAAGCACGTTGAAGAAAATCTTGATTTTGATATGGCATATGCCCTTGAAAATGTAGGCCGTTTTCGCTGCAATTATTTTTATCAGCACCGCGGGATCGGCGCTGTCTTTCGTATCATTCCGACCGAGATCCTGACCCTTGAACAGCTAAAGCTGCCGGAGGCTGTGCGCGCAGTCGCTGATTTTAATAAAGGCCTGGTCCTGGTCACAGGCCCCACCGGCAGCGGAAAATCGACTACCCTGGCTGCTATAATTGATTATATTAACAACACCCGCGGTGCCCATATTATCACCATTGAAGAACCTCTTGAATTTGTTCATAAAAATAAAAAATGCATTTTTTCTCAAAGAGAGATTGGAACACATGCCAAAAGTTTTGCCGACGCTCTAATGGTTGCGGGTCGGGAAGATCCTGATATTATCCTGGTAGGAGAGATGCGGGATTTAGAAACTATTTCTCTGGCTCTAACCTGTGCAGAACTTGGCATTCTGGTTTTTGGCACCCTGCACACCAACAGTGCATCCAAAACTATTGACCGGATCATCAATGCTTTTCCAGCTAACCAGCAAAATCAAACCCGAACCATGTTATCCGAGTCTTTACGGGCGGTCATTGCCCAGCAACTGCTTAAAACCAGGGATAACACCGGGCGCTGCGCAGCAATTGAAATTCTGATCGGCTCCAATGCTTTGTCCAGCATGATTCGCGAAGGTAAAATTTCACAGATCAGTTCCCTTATTCAAACCGGCAGTGCAGTTGGCATGCAAAGTATGGATCAACATCTTCAATTGCTCCTCAAAGAAAATAAGATTACCCGTGAAGCAGCATTTGACAAAGCAATAGATAAAAAGCTGTTTGCCGGTTAAGAGCCAATGCAGCCTGGGCAGCCTGGCTGCAAAAGAAAAACTCGAAAGGCATAAAAAAAAACGTGTGGTCTATTGCTCGTTCCCACGCTTTTCCGTGGGAACGAGATCAAAAAGCAACAGACATACTGCTGTGATTTAATTGAGTTTGCAGATTATTTCAGGTTACGATTTTCCGGGCGCAAAGATCTTACGGCCTGGCCTGCCTGCCACATTTCTGAATTACGGATTTGTGCAAGCTCTTTTTCCAGCTTTATTTTATAATCAGCAGTGCTGTTTGAGTCTAAAACCCTTTGGGTTTCCTGACCGGAAAGCACCCGCTGGTACAGGTCGTCAAAAACAGGGGCAACAGCCTCTTTAAATTTTGGAGCCCAGTCCAGAGCTCCGCGCTGAGCGGTTGTACTGCAGTTGGCAAACATCCAGTCCATTCCATTTTCCGCTACAAGTCTGATAAGACTCTGGGTCAACTCCTCCACTGTCTCATTAAAAGCCTCACTCGGACTATGACCGTTTTTCCGCAAAAGTTCATATTGCGCTTCCATGACCCCGGCCAGACAGCCCATCAAAACTCCCCGTTCTCCTGTGAGATCACTATAAACCTCTTTTTTAAAGGTGGTTGGGAAAAGATAGCCTGAGCCTATGGCAATCCCGATTGCATTGGCTCGTTCTTCGGCTTTACCGGTAAAATCCTGATGAATGGCAAAACTTGAATTGATTCCACTGCCCTCCAAAAAATTATTTCTGACGGTTCTTCCTGAGCCTTTGGGAGCTACCAGGATAACATCAACATTATCAGGAGGTATAATTCTGGTTTGATCTTTATAAACTATACCAAAACCGTGTGAAAAGCAGAGAGCATTTCCCTCATCAAGACAACTTTTAACTGTGGGCCAAAGAGCTACCTGACCAGCGTCAGAAAGAAGAAACTGGATGATTGTGCCTCTTTTGGCTGCCTCTTTAATGGGGAAAAGGGTTTTGCCGGGAATAAAACCATCGGCAACAGCCCGATCCCACGAGTCTCCATTTTCGCGCTGGCCGATAATTATATTAATGCCGTTATCTCTCATATTCTTAGATTGTCCAGGACCCTGAACTCCATCTCCAAGAACTGCAATAATCTCTTTTTGTAATACTTCCCCTGCTTTTTGCATGGTAAATTCTTCTGCTGTAATAACCTCTTCAATAACTCCGCCAAAATTGATCTTCGCCATTTTTTTCTCCTGTTTTATATTAGTTTTTTAACTCTTATTAATTCTCCCTGAAAAGCGCGATAGGGCCTGTGCGGGCAATTTTTTTTATGCCCATTGGTTTAAAAATATTTATAAGCGCGGTTATTTTCTTTTGATCACCGTTTACTTCGATGATGTAGTATTTTGGCCCCACATCAACCACCTTGCATTTAAAAATGTCAACGGTTCTAAGAATCTCCGCTCTGTTTTCAGGCCTTGCCCGCACACAGATAAGCGCCATTTCTCTTTGAACCGCTTTTTCACCGGACAGATCTCTGAGTTTGATAATATTAATCAGCTTCCTCAACTGTTTTTGGATCTGTTCCAAAACCGGTTTTTTAGCATTTGTGATAATAGTAATTCTGGAAACAGCAGGATCAACGGTCGGAGCAGTGCAAAGGCTTTCAATATTATAACCCCTGCCGCTAAAAAGTCCTGCAACTCTTGAAAGCACACCTGGCTGATTATCCACCAGCATAGTCAATATATGTTTTTCTTTATTCATTATTTTTTTCCTAAACAAGCAGCATTTCATTAATGGGCCGACCAGCTGGAACCATGGGATAAACAGATTCCTCCTTTTCGACTATAAATTCCATTATGACAGTGCCAGAGGAAAAAAGTCCTTTCCTCAGAACATCATCAACCTCATCAGGCGTTTTAGCTCTTAAACCTGTTGCACCGTATGCTTCGGCAAGTTTTACAAAATCCGGGGCATGAACCATTTGAGTTGCAGCATAATTCTTATTATAAAAAAGTTCCTGCCACTGGCGCACCATACCCAGAAAATAATTATTTAGAATCACTATTTTAACAGGAAGATTATACTGCACAGCAGTGGCCATTTCCTGAATATTCATCTGAATTGAACCATCTCCGGCAATATCGACTACCAGCTTGTCAGGACCGGCCAACTGTGCTCCGATAGCTGCTGGAAGCCCGAACCCCATGGTTCCAAGTCCACCTGAGGTGATAAAACTCTGCGGATTTTCAAAATGATAATACTGAGCCGCCCACATTTGGTTCTGTCCGACTTCCGTTGTAATAATTGCCTGGCCTTTGGTTAAATGATGCAATCTTTCAATAACATACTGGGGTTTAATTATATTTTTCTGCTTATATGAAAGAAAATATTTTTTACGCCATTGACTGATCTTGCATAGCCATTTGGAACGTTCAAGCATAAAGGCCCGGTGATCTTTTTCCGCAATAAGACGATTCAGCTCGGTCAGGCATATCTTGCAATCACCGACAATAGGAACTTCAACCGGAATATTTTTTCGGATTGAGGCTGGATCAATATCAATATGAATGATTTTGGCATTAGCCGCAAAAGACTCTGTTGTGCCGGTAACCCTGTCATCAAATCGCACTCCAATGGCAATTAAAAGATCACATTCACTGACAGACATATTTGCCCGAAAGGTTCCATGCATACCGAGCATGCCAAGCCAGAGCGGATCTGTGCCTGGAAAGCTTCCAATCCCCATTAAAGATCCTGTGACCGGTATCTGATTTTTGCGCGCAAACTCAGTTAGTTCATTTGCTGCTTTGGATAAAATAACTCCACCTCCGGCAAAGATAACCGGACGTCTGGCCTGCTTTAAAAGTTCCAAAGCCTTGCCAATCTGCTTAGCATTTGGATAGCAGGTTGGATTATAGGATTTTAAAGAGACCGTTTGGATAGGCACATAATCGGTTGTGCTGCTCATGATATCTTTTGGAAGATCAATCAGCACCGGACCAGGGCGACCTGAGCCGGCGATGTGGAATGCTTCCTTTATGATTTTTTGGAGGTCAGCGATATTTGAAACAAGATAATTATGCTTGGTACATGGCCTTGTGATTCCAACTATATCAACTTCCTGAAAGGCGTCATTTCCGATCAGATGAGTAGGAACCTGTCCGGTAAAGATAACCAGAGGAATTGAATCCATAAAAGCCGTGGCAATTCCGGTCACGGCATTAGTCGCACCAGGACCACTGGTTACAAGGCAAACACCGGTTTGACCTGAAGCCCTTGCATAGCCATCTGCGGCATGTACTGCTCCTTGTTCATGCCTGGCCAGAATATGTTGTATGTCGGTATGCCTGCTCAGTTCATCGTAAATATCAATAACAGCCCCGCCAGGGTATCCAAAAATCAGATCTACTCCTTCTGTTTTAAGTGTTTCCATAAGAATCCGGGCACCTGTAATTTTCATATTGCTTTCTTCCTTTGATCTGTTTTAATTTGCAGCCCCAAAACAGGCTTAGGGCAAGCCCTTAATATTTTTTACAAAAAAAAATCCATTATCAGCAGCGGGCTGATAATGGATTTTGTAATTTTTTATATTTCAAAAATTTAAGTCATTATCATCCCTTTTTCTCGAGGCAGGCTATGACACCTACGACGAGGCTAATAATTAGATTGCTAAGGATGATTGAATTTTTCATAAAAATATTCCCAAAATTTAAAATGTGTATTCTATTGAAAAATATTTATTTGTCAAGTAAATATTTGAAAAAATAATTATGTAAGCAATTTATTTCTTTCTGGGGATCTTAATCAATTTGTTTTTCTCGTTCCCACGCTCCAGCGTGGGAATGCATACCACATAGGGTTCCCACGC
>JASFBJ010000358.1 GCA_030149585.1 Desulfobacterales bacterium
ACCCAGACAAATATCCTTATTGCCATAATCGCCCTTGGCATTATTTTTCAAGCATTTAATGTCATTGATTTAAATTATCAGGCAGAGGTGAAATCCAAATATGTGGTGTATGCCCACCTTGCTTCTCTTGTAATATCATCAGCAATCAAACTTGTACTTGTCTGGATATCAGCTCCGATTGTCTGGCTCGCTGTGGCTATTGCCTTGGGTAATCAGAGTGTTGTATGGGGAAGCTTTTTTTACCGGCAGCAGGAGTTTTGAGTATTCATATTTGGGCGGGAGTGTTTGTGTTTTTGGGGGTTGCGAGTGGAAAGTGGTTCCTTTGTGAAAATTACATTAAGAAAAATTTTTATCGAACTTTATTCGGAATGGTAATTAATGTTGTTTTGAACTTAATATTAATTCCATTGTACGGAATTTATGGAGCTGCGGTAGCAACTCTTTTAGGCCAGATGGCAGCAAATTTAATATATGATATTTTTGATAAACAAATTTATCCTTCGTTGAAGCTGAAGATAAATGCATTAAACCCAGTTTATTTTCTTAAAAGGTTAGTTAAATGAAAAAAAGCCTAATAACCGGCGGAGCAGGTTTCCTCGGCTCCCATCTCTGTGAAAAACTGCTTAATCTTGGCAATGAAGTCATCTGCGTTGACAACTTCTATACCGGGGCCAAACAAAACATCGCTCATCTTCTGGATAACCCTTATTTCGAGATTGTCCGTCATGATGTATGTTTTCCGCTCTATATTGAAGTGGATGAGATTTATAATCTGGCATGTCCTGCAAGCCCGATTCACTATCAGTTTGATCCGGTGCAGACTACCAAAACAAGCGTACATGGCGCGATCAATATGCTGGGACTGGCAAAACGCATTAAGGCGAAGATTTTACAGGCATCAACATCCGAAGTGTATGGCGATCCGGAAGTACATCCCCAGGTGGAAAGCTATTGGGGAAGGGTAAATCCTATTGGCATCCGATCCTGCTATGATGAAGGCAAGCGCTGTGCCGAGACGCTGTTTTTCGATTATCACCGCCAGCACAACCTGGATATCAAGGTAGTTCGTATTTTCAACACATACGGCCCTAACATGCATCCAAATGATGGCCGGGTCGTCTCCAATTTCATTGTTCAGGCTCTGAAAAATGAAGATATTACCGTTTATGGCGAGGGCAGTCAGTCCCGCAGCTTCTGCTATGTGGATGACCTTATTGATGGTTTTGTCAGAATGATGAATTCAAAACAAGGGTTTACAGGACCAGTAAATATGGGCAATCCTGATGAATTCACCATCCTGGAACTGGCGCAAAAAGTGATTGATATTACCGGCAGCCAATCAAAAATTATCCACGAGCCTCTTCCAAGCGATGATCCGAGACAGAGAAAACCGGACATTACCCTGGCAAAACAGGAACTGGGCTGGGAACCGAAGATCAAGCTGGAAGACGGGCTGGTAAAAACTATTGGATATTTTGAAAAGTTGCTCATGGGCCATAGATAGTCATAAAAATAAATTCAGCCGCAGATTAACACAGATAAACACAGATAGGTTTAAATACAAAGAAATTACAAACACTATCCTTAAAAGTTTTTATGAAGTTTATAATGAGCTTGGTGATGGATTTCTGGAATCTGTTTATGAGAGCGCCTGAATGCCAGGGGCAAAAAGAGGAAAATAATGAGTGAGGAGAGATCAAATCAAATATTAAAACACGTTTTGGCCTGGATGAGCGAAAAGAACATTGAGACAAGCAAAATAGCCATCCAGAAGACACTGTTTTTTTTAAAAGAATGCGGTATTCCAATGCGTTTTGAGTTTGATGCCTATACCTATGGGCCTTTTTCCAGACAGATTATGGATGCAGCAAAAGAACTGGAATATGCCGGGGAAATAACTGTCAGCCACCGCGATTATGAGTTGGCTTCATCTTTTTCCGACACATTGCCTGAAAAGGAAAAGACAAATTTAGACGAAAAATTAGACAAATTCACCGGCTTGATAAACAAAGATTTCAGTTTTGATAACATGGAGCTTTTTGGCACTGTCCTTTACTGCATTCGAGCCTTGCAGGAAAACGGCATGGAGCCGGATTCCAACGATGTAATCCAGGAATTTCAGGCATGGAAGGGGACGAGATACAGTGATAAAAATATAGAAAATGCCTATGAAAAACTATACCCTGTCTTTATTAAGGGGGGCTGACCCAGACAACTGATTACCTATGCGGTTACATGCAATCATATCCATATGCTGGCCGTGGATACCCGCAAAGAGCTCATTTCCAAAAGCATGCAGCTTAAGAACGGATACTTGACTGGGTCAGACCCTGAATGATTGGAGGCCAAAAAAACAACAACTTAAGTAGGGCAAACCCCAAATAAAACCCGTATCCGATGATGCGACTTTGCGTAATAAGAGGTTCTTTCGATGAACAATTATGTGTTTTGCAATTTGTATTGTTTTATTTGTATGGTTTCGGAAGTATCACGGATCAACTCACCACCCACGAAGGCCTGCGCCTGAAATTCTACCATTGCCCTGCCGGTAAGCTCACCATCGGCATCGGCAGAAACCTTGAGGACAAAGGCATCAGTGAAAAAGAAGCGGTGATGTTCCTGGAAAATGATATTGAGGAGTGCATTGAGGATTTAGAAAAAGTTGTTCTTCAGGGATTTGATCTGCTGCCGGAAGCGGTGCAACTGGTGCTCGTGGACATGCGCTTCAACCTGGGACCCAATCGCTTCCGTCATTTCAAGAAAATGATTGCGGCGGTTAAAAATCAAGATTTTGACAAGGCCGCTGCGGAGATGAAAAATTCCCGGTGGTACCGCCAGGTGGGCCGTCGGGCAGAGACTCTCGTGAACATGATGAGCAGCGTCTGACACCACTGACCGCCTTAAAGTGCTGTTTTTGCCCCCAAAAAGTGCACTCTAAGAGCAAAAATACCCCTTTTTTTGAATTAATAATGCTTTGATAACAATGACTTAGCTGGGTCAGACCCCATGAAAGTACTCCTGAACAATCAAATTTTTTTAATAGATGGGCAGGTTTGGAACTTCAGTTCGGTAAAACTTTACCCCCTACTAACAGCAATAAGCGAAGCCTGACCCCCAGCTTTCTAACTTAAAAGGAGAATGATCTAATGAACACATTGACAGGTGAACAATATGTAATCAATGAGAAAGGTAATGCCATTGCTGTTATTCTTCCCATAGAAAGCTATAAGAAGATCCTTTCCATGCTTGCAGAATTTGAAGACCGTAAAGAGACGAAAATTCTTTCTCAGTCAGTTGAATTTAAAAAATTGGTCAAAAAGGGATTAG
>JASFBJ010000359.1 GCA_030149585.1 Desulfobacterales bacterium
TTGTTAAATTTTTAACTTCAAGAATTGGATTCATAGACGTTTTTTTAGCTGGTTTTTATTTTCTTGAAATTTATATGTTCGCCTAACATTTGGAAATATTCCGCCTGGACGAAATATCATCATAACTACCAGGATAAATCCAAAAATAAGCATTCTGTATTCGGAAAAAGCTCTTAAATATTCAGGCAAAAGGATTAGAACCAGAGCTCCAAGAATTACACCGATTACAGATCCCATACCGCCTAAAACTACCACACAAAGAATGATGATTGATTCCCAGATAGTGAAGCTGGCCGGGTTAATGAAAGTAGTTTTAGCAGCAAATAAAACTCCTGCCATGCCGGCCCATGTGGCACCTAAAGCAAAGGCAGTTAGTTTTGTTTTGGTTTTGTCGATGCCCATTGCCTGACAGGCAATTTCATCTTCGCGCAAGGCAATCCAGGCCCGCCCTATTCTGGAATCTTGAAGTCTGTTTACAACAAATATAGTTAACAGGGTAAGCCCGATTAATATGAAATATAGATAGTTGGATGCTCCAGACAGGGAAAGATTAATCCCGAAAAATCCTGGACGCGGGATATTGGCAATTCCAGAAGGCCCAAAGGAAAAAGCATTCCAGTTTTCCAGGATCAGCCTGATAATTTCACCAAAACCAAGGGTTACTATGGCCAGATAATCACCCCGCAGACGTAAAACCGGATAACCAAGCAAAATTCCAAATAAAGCTCCCATGCCGGCTCCTATAGGCAATGCAAGCCAGAAACCAATTCCAAAATGATAATTCAGCAAGGCATAGCTATATGCTCCAACAGCATAAAAAGCCACATAGCCTAAATCAAGTAAGCCGGCCAGACCCACAACAATATTAAGACCTAAACCAAGTATTACATAAATTAAAGCAGTGCTCATGATGTTGGTCTGGTAGATAGAAAAAAGAAAGGGAAATGCAACTGCGATTATTGAAAAGATTATAAAAATCTGGAGTTTATACCGGTTAAGTATAAGGTTAAAATTAAAAGCTCGTTTAATGAATTCTCCAATAGAACTATTTTGTTGCCCACCTGTTTCCTGTTTTTTAATAAAATAGCGCCAAACAAATGATAGGAAAAAAGCGCTTATTCCAATAAAAACCATACGCGTCCAGCGCCATTCAATCTCATTTTCCACTGTATTGACTCTTATTACCATAATTGGAAAGGTCAAAAACATAAACCAGAGCGAAACCAGCAATGATTTTTTTATCTCTTCAATTTTTATCAATTTATTCATTTCAATTATACTTTTTGAATATCGGTTCGGCCCAGAATACCGGCAGGTCTGAAAATCAGAATCAGCACCAGGAATAAAAAAGCAAAGACATCTTCATAATCGCTGGAGATATAACCGGTGGCAAAGCTTTCTGTCCAGCCAAGAACAAAACTGCCCAGCACTGCCCCTGGAATACTGCCGATTCCTCCTAAAACCGCTGCCACAAATGCTTTGATTCCAGCAATAAAACCAACATAAAAATTGATCTGACCAACATGGGAAGCAATAAGGATTCCACCAATGGCAGCTGTAGCTGATCCAACCACAAAGGTAACTGAGATAACCTTATTAACGTCAATGCCGACAAGAGCTGCCATGATTTTATCCTGGGATGTGGCCCGCATGGCCTTACCGATTCTTGTAAATTTAATCAAAAAGGTTAACAGAATCATGACAATTGCCGTGGTAATTATAATCACAATTTCAGGGGAACCCATAATGTGGGCATAAGGCTCTACAAATTCAAAATCCGGAATCAGGCTGGGAAAGGGCAGAAAATCAGAAGTCTGGGCAAGCATAACATAGTTTTGCAGAAAAAGAGACATGCCGATAGCGCTGATCAAAGCAGACAGGCGGGGAGCGTTTCGTAAAGGTTTATACGCTATTTTTTCAATTGTAAAGCCATAGGCCATGGAGTAAATAACCGCTATTATTGAGGCAAGAATTAATACGGCAATACTGTTTAGCCCCAGTAAAGTTAAGATGCTGGCGATAATCAGGGCGGTAAAAGCACCTATCATATATATTTCGCCATGGGCAAAGTTGATTAGTTCAATTATTCCATATACCATGGTATAACCCAAAGCGATCAAGGCATATATACTTCCTCTGGTAAGTCCTCCAAGCAAAAGCTCTATAAAATATTCCCAATCCATAGAAATATCATCTTTCTTTTAAGAGTTCGCATAAAATTATTTTTACGCAGGCCTGAAAATAAAAATAAGGGATAAACTAATTTATAGTTTGTCCCTTATTTCTTTTACATACTGCCGGCCCGCTTATTTCACTTCCTCATACACTCCGTTTTTAACCTGATAGATAGAGAAACCTGCTCCAATAGCATCTCCGCGGCTGTCAAAACGAATTTTACCAATGCTGGTTTCAACCCATTCAGTTTTCAATGCTTTGGAAACCGCATCATAATCCGTGGAACCAGCCTTTTGAATGGCATTTAAAAGAGCCTGGGTTGCGGCATAGGCATTGGAAAAAAAGGCTCCTGGATCTTCACCGTATTTTTTCTTATGGGCATTTATAGCTGCAATATTTATGGGATTTTTAGAAACATCTTTGGGGCCTGAAGCATAAACGCCTTCAGAATATTTACCGGCTACCTTAATAAAGGTGTCATCTTTAACCCCATCATCGGAAATAAAGATGGTTTTCATTCTTTTTTTGCGCATCTGACCTATGATTTTGGAAGCTTCCGGATGATAGCCGCCAAAAATAACTGCTTCAGCTTTAGTGCGCTTTACCTTTTGAACTACTGCTGAATAATCAACCGCACCTGGTGTTACACCTTCAAACAAAACAACTTGCGCCCGACCATCCTCTTCTAAAAATTTTTTTACAAATTCGGCAAAACCCTTACCATAATCGCCTTTATCATGAAGAACAGCAATTTTCTTTAATTTTAAAGTGTCTAAAGCAAAATCCACATCAAGTTTTGCCTGAGAATCATCAGAGGCAATTGTTCTGTAAAAATTCGGATAATCACCACTTTGAGTCAGGGCTGGATTAGTAGCGGAAGGGGACATGGCTATTATATTAGAAGCTTTATAAATTCCCATGGCTGCTTTTGTGGCCCCGCTGCAGATATGTCCCAGGATAATATCCACACCTTGCGAAACCATTTTTGTCGCAGTATTTGTGGCCATTTCAGGTTTACAGGCATCATCTTCCGTTATTACAACGACTTTCCTGCCTAAAACACCACCTTTAGCTTTTATGGCTTCAACCGCGACTTTGGCTGCCCTAATAGATGGAATCCCATCAGCTCCCAAGTCTCCGCTT
>JASFBJ010000118.1 GCA_030149585.1 Desulfobacterales bacterium
GAAACGCTCTGTAATAATTAGTTTCCTTGAGTTTTCCGAACAGTCTTAACCCTTGTCCTGTGTATATTCCGGGGTAGAACATGACAAGGGGTGTATCTTTCATTAATGAGTGCAGGTTATTGAGAAAATTGTGGCTTCTGAGTAATGGATATGCACTGCCGATACCTGAAACCAGAACAAGATCATTTGTCTGTGGATTTGCTTTTTTGACAAAGGCTTTGGCGATCTTTTCCGCGCCCAAAGGGCCTTTCAAAGCTTTTAACAATTCCTGATCACCTTTTTGCCGTTGAATTTGAATGACCCGGTCCAACAGTTTTCTATTTTTCAGATAATTAATAATTAATTCAAATAGATTGATATGGATGAACTTCAGGCCGGGTTTCTTTTTGGGAAGCCGGCCCAATATAAACCGGATATGGTCTCTTATTTGCAGCTCATATTCAGGAGGATAGTCGAAAATATAAAATCCGATTTCATTTCCCAGGCCTGCATTGCCAAGCAGTTTATCTGATACCAGGCGATCAATAATCTTATCCAGCCGGTTTTTAAAAGAGAGCATAGATACTCCTTGTTATTGTTGGGTTGCCTGCATGCAGCGTAAAACATACTCTTCTGAATGTCTTGTTAAATATTTCCTGATTTCCGATAAAACGATTACAGGCTGAATTTTTCCTGAGCGTGTACTATCAATATAACTGGATTCAGCTAAAATTCTGAATACAACCTGTTTTAGCTTGGCACGGGTCGATTCTCTCCATTCCAAAACATGTGGATCAGATTGAGCGCATATTTCAATAAAATATTTCCAGTCTTTGACGCTGATTACAGGCTTAAATGTTCGCCAATGTTCTCGCATGACCTGATCCAAAAAATCTCCAACAAGCCGGCTATATTTAATCGCTGCTGCTAAAAGCGCCTGAACAGATATATCGTTATTCCCTTTGCAGATCAGCTCCCATAGAGCCGGTTCCATCAGGGTCAATCTGTTTTTAATTAACAGGGCTTGCCTTTTGGCAGTTACCGGACTTCGCTTCTGCAGGATATTATCGACTATAATTGCCTGATGCCATTGGTCTTCGTTAACATTATTCAGCAATAATTGGGCAATTTTACGGCTTTCGGCGATAAGAAGTGAGCCGGCAACAATGTCACCGGTATAAATTTTTGTTCTGTTATTTTTGTCTTGAACAGCCATTTTTTTCTAAACACCCGGAAAGTCATTAATGAATTGAAAATGGAAATAAATGGCAGGTTCGATAACACCAGCATCCCTGGCTATTTCCAGAGTGGTAATCGCATCAAAGACAGGATTTACAAATAAAACACTATTTGCGCCATTAAATCAGGCCTGTATTGTTTTGATTCTGTTTGCCAGAAAAAATCTCTGAATTTTATAAATCACTTTAACAAGTGTCTGCTTTTCTGTTAAATCAATACAGTTAAAATGCAAACCATAATATATGGATATTTTTTGCCGAAATGATCGAACAACTTGAGCCTTTTTAATATTTATCTCAACTGTTTTCGCTTTAAGTGGAATAAGTAATTTAAAATTATCAAGAGTCTCTCCAATTGAAAATCTCAAATTTCCGGAGTCATCCTGCTTTTTCCTGATGCTTTTAATTAATGCGCCACTTAAGCTTATATCAACCAGGACAAATCCACTATTGAAAGCATTATCGGCTACTATGATTTTTGATCCATTAGGAGTTGAAACCCTGAAATCATCTCTCTTTTGGTAACGGTATATAAATTCTGGGAATTCAATCCATATTGAATCATAGTCAAGTTCAATATTATTTGATTTAAAATCATATGACACCCCATCTTCGCCTGAAAACTCAACAAATAACTCCTTTGAATCGTTGTTTATTGCCAGAGCAGCCACAAAATCGGCTGTCTGGTCAATAGAGATAAAAGATTTATTGTCAAATTCACGCACATTAGTTACCTCTGATTGGATTTCACAATCGCTGCCAGACAATTTAATCTTTATAAAAGATTTATCTTTATAAAGCTGCTCAATAATTTTTTTAACGTGTGTTCCGCTTATTCTAATTCTATTTTTCATAAAAAATCTGCAATACTATTTTTTAGAAACTTTTCAATCTATGGATACAGCATGTTTTGCGACAATTATTTCGCGAAAAATATTTTTTATTTTTAAAATCTTGAAACATTTTTAGCAAAATCCGTGTCATTAATAAGCTTTTTTGCAAATTTCAAATATTTTTCGGCAATCGCTCGAACAGCAAGCTGCAGGGTATAGGGCTTTATAGGCTTTTCTAAAAGATGAAAAATATCTGAGGCAATACACATATTAACAATATCGTTACTTGCGTTTCCAGTAATCATAATTGAATCAGCATGGGCTGTTGGAAATTTTTGACTGATTGTATCCAAAAAAGAGAAACCGCTGATTCCTCCTAAAAATACATCCACAACGAAAATAGCAACGCCGATCTCTCTTCCAATGCAATAGTTAATAGCCTTATCCGAATTTGAGAAAGAAATAACCTTTCCCCATATATAAAAATTACTTATAACGGTTGAGAGAAATTCACATACACCTGTATCATCATCAACGATAATAACATCTAAACCTTCTGACATTAATTTTCTCCTATCGTCATATTTCGTAATAAATAATTTAGATCCATTATCTGTAAAAGCATTTTTCAAGGATTGATATGACACTATGTTTTTCAAATTGTCAAGCACAAGGGGCCTATGTAAAATTTAACATATTTTTTTCAATAATGTATGTAAAACATTTCATACATCTGAATACTTTTCTTCTCTTCTATTATTCTGATTTTATCCCTGCAAAGCATAACATATCTAAATAACTAAGAATAATAAATCTGTAGCTTTTTGGCCCAATACTTGCTCATTAATAATGACAAGAAACGTAAAATAGCGCCAAAAAAATTAGAATTTTCAAATTCAAGCGGCAATTGAATCAATATGATCAAATGCTTTTATATAAAGGAGAACAACCATTAAAACTTATAAAAACCATTTAAACAAAGAAATCTTCCAGCAACGACTTCTTTCAATATGGAATAGATTATTCTTTCAAATTCAAAATTATTTTTCAAATATTTGGAATATGGTTTTTGATAAAAATAAACGATCAAAGCAACGCAGTGTTTGTTATATTATCTCCGAATATACTGCAAATGATGTAAAACATCCAGTTATTATTAAAAATTTGAATAAGAATGGCGCCTTTATTGAAAGCCGGTCTGCTCTTACCACTGGCGACGATATTATGCTGACTTTTCCAATCCACTATCTTGATCCGCCAATTAAGGTTAATGCTAAAGTTGCCTGGAGCAATAAGGATGGATTTGGAGTTATCTTTGATAAAATCAAACAGAAAAAAAAATCAGCCAAAAAAAATTTTATTTGATTTTATATGAAAATCACATTATGTAGTTATTAGTAGTGCTGAACTATCAATATATTGTAGTGTACAAACTTATAATCAGTATGTTATCCTTTTGGAGTACTTTAAGATGTCGAAATACCAGGATTACGATAGCCACTCAATTCAGGCTATTTCAAATAAATTTAAAAACACACCGCCTTTAGTCGCTTTACCAAAAACCGGCGAAATCAGCGATGAATACATCCAGGCAAAAACAAAAAATAATGATAAAAACTATGAATTTAAACTTGATGATATCCATTCGCCTGCTTTTTTAATAAATTATAATTTTGAAATTGAATGGATCAATCAGAGTGCTGAAAAAATATTCTTTTTTAATAATGTCAGTTCGATTCATAATTTAAAAGATCGTAATATATTTAAACTGTTTTTAAACCACGAGTTTCAGGCAGAGACACAGAATCAAACAAAGATTATTGCCCTGCATATTGCAGCGCTAATACCGGAACTTGATAAAAAGCGTTTGTCAAAACTGTTTTATGATATATCAAAGTCTGAAATCAAGTATTTCGAAAAATTATTTGATCAGATAATAACCGAACCACAAAAAAAAAAGCTGCCTATACCATTTGAACTGCTATTGCACGATGAAACTATCCACAAATATAATCTCCACTGCATACGTTTTAGAGAAGGCATACTATTTTTTTATGTACCTGAAGGAGAAAATACAGATCTTATACCCCGCTCCTTTGCCTCAAGAGATATTATTATTAGCGAGCTAATGAAAAAACGGCTGCCAAGTCAAATATCTTTATGTGTGATTGCAGCTCAACTCCATAATGCCTCAAAAATAAATACGGAATTACTGCCAAAGGATTATTTTGAGCTGACAAACAGATTACGGCAAATAACATCAACAGCTTTTATTTATTCCGGAGGAACCCTCGGCGAAAATGCCGGTGATATAATGCTCTGCTATTTTATTAAACAGCATAACTCAAAATATATTACAGATGCTATTGATTGTGCGTTAAACCTTAGAACAAAAATTAGAGAATTCAGCAGTGACTGGAAACGCCAAAAAGGTTTTATCACTGACCTTGACTTAAATATAGGTATTGCTGAAGGATATGAATTTATCGGTCCAATTCGATCAGCCTTGCATACTGAACTATCAGTCTTTGGTAATTCTATAAACTGTGCAAAAAGCCTGTCTGGTTTTGCTAAAATGGGCGAAATCTGGATCACAAAAAATGTAATTAACAAAGTTGAGCTGGATATGCTTCAAAATATAAAATTCGGAATTCACCAAATCCACAATCATCAACCTAAATTTATTCCAAATTCGTTTTCCAGTATAATGGATTTGCTGAAAAATAACGATCAGGAAATAAAGAATTTTTCTGAATTTGCCTCATTAATCATAACGGAAATTATTGATAAAAATGAATCTACCTCAAAAAACTCTTTTAATTAACGCTAATATAGCTGTTACGCCGGACACTCTTAAAAATATTGTGGCAAATGTTAAACAAATTGCCGGTACTGATAACACAGGCTTTTATCACGTTGATACTGCTGATAAAGTTGGTGAAATGATTTCCCGTTTTTTATTGGAAAAAAATTTTGAAGAGTATGTAAAAGATATTAAAAATTATACCTGAAATATTTCCTGCCAAAGCCATATCCATTCCCCAAAATATTATCGCACAAAAACGGCCTGGGATTTGCATCTATCCTTTTAAAATTAATTATCTGAAAATACATAGCTACTAGCGTAATTTAATATTAAAATTTAGAGAATTTGGGCATCCTTCAAATTTAGTTTACACTTTTTAGATGTTGCTTCTTGCCTGGTTCCCATGCTCCAGCGTGGGAACCCTCTGTGGTATGCATTCCCACGCTGGAGCGTGGGAACGAGAAAACGAGAACCGTCAAAAGTGTAAACTATCGTTGGCCATTAATGAAGGATGCCGAAATTTGTAAAATATATAATTGGTCAGATCCGCTAAACTGAACATTATTCTTGTTAGCTGTATTTTCCAAACACTATTATAGCCCTTTTGCAGGAGGAAATAAATTGTCTTATATACTTGGACAGAAACAACTTGATAGTCTAGAGGATGTTTTGCAAAGCGATATCATGGAGCTTGGCACCAACTGTGTTGTTCTCATCGACATGGCAGGCAATATTATTACCGATCTTAATAATGGAACTGCGACACATGATCTTTATTCACTTGCAGCCCTGGCAGCCGGCAATTTTGGTGCTGTTGCGGCAATGGCAAAGATTGTAGGTGAAGATGAATTTTCACTTCTTTTTCACAAAGGCTCCAAAGAAAATATCCATTTTAGTAAGGTAACATCGGATTTTCTTTTGATTACAATTTTTAGAAATGACGTTTCTTTAGGTTTTTTGAGATTAAAAGTAGATGAAGCTGTAAAAAAAATCATTAAAATACTAAAGCTTCCACCCACTTAATATAATTGGCCTGATTTTAATTATATTATTATTTTATTATTATTTTAAATAAGTTGTTATTTTCTCAGGTGATATAGTGGCTTTTGTAAATACAAAACTCAAAGAAGTATCCATAAAAATTGTTTATTGCGGGCCTGGTCGAGGGGGTAAAACAACCAACCTGGAATATATTTATAACCGTATCAGTAATCGTGTTGGAAAAAAAATGGTCAGTATTCAAACCCATGGCGACAGAACTCTCTTTTTCGATTTTCTTCCATTGGAGATAGGAAAAATCATGGGCTATAACATTAAAACTCAGCTATATACTGTACCTGGTCAAATTAAATATAATGCAACCCGAAAAATTGTTTTAAGAGAAGTGGACGGCATTGTATTCGTAGCTGACTCTTCGCTCTCAAGACGAAAATATAACCTTATATCTCTAAAAAATTTGCAGGAAAATCTCGCTGATTATAATATTGACATTTTCAAAATCCCATTGATATTGCAATATAACAAGCAGGATCTTGCAAAACAGGGGATACCGGTATTGCCTTTAAAAGTTATGGAAAAAGATTTAAATTCAAAACTCAAGACAATATCTTTTACAGCCAGCGCCTTAAACGGTGAAAACGTGATTGCGACAATAAAAAAAGCAATATCCATAACAGTTGTTTCAGTAAAGAATAAGCTATCATAGAACCGATTTACAAATACCAATATTTGATAACAAATAAGTTAGTAATTTAAATACCGGCTATAAGGAGGTAGAGCATTGGATACAAAAGCGCTGACCGATAACATAGAAAGCAATCTTGATAATTTTTTTGGTCAGGATGAAGAATCTATTCAACATCAGAAAACACCTCCTGGTTCTGAAAAGAAAAAATTTCCATTGCAGGAGTTAAAAGCTATTGTTCTATCATTAGACTGGGAAATTTCCGACAAGATCATGAACGCTTTTATCAATCAGATAGACAAACTATCCCTCATGTATGAAAATGATAAGGTGTATATGGCATTTTTAAGTATTCTTGGTTCCTTAGGGCGTTATATCAAACAACGAAAAGTAGATTCCCATCCCGACGCGATCAAAATTTTAATTTCTGTTTTTAACAGTCTTGAAAAGATAGTTCTTTCCAAGGATATTATAAACACTGAAAAAAATATTATCCTGACTCAGGAGATTAAAAAATATAATTCATTAAAACAGGATTTGATCAATCGCAAGGTTGTTGAGAAAAAAACCGACCAGCAGTCTCAAATGAGTAAAAATGCCAAGGATAATGAAACCATATCAATCCATTTGGAAAATCTTGAACGATCATTTGATGAAAAAATAGAAAAAATGATGAAAATGATTAAAAATGAATTTATAGCATTGCGAAAAGAGATAAAAACTTCTTAATAACTACTTCTCCTGCAACTCATTTCATTATACGAGGAATATTCAAAAATAATTTCACAATTATTCCTTATATGTGCATAAGAAGATGCGGATTTAGGATTCGCTCATTAAATAGCATTATTTGTATATTTAAGGCTGAAGCGGTATATCCCATTTTTTCATATACTTCCAGATAGATGCCCGGCTCAGCCCAACACGTCTGGCTACCTCTGCCTTATTCCATTTACTGTCATGAAGCAGGTCGATTAATATTTTTCTGGTCAGTAGAGGTATATCACGAGAAGGTTTTTTCTTATAAAACAATTTTTCTTTTTCAAAAGGCCAGGAAATCGTATCAGGTTCCCTGATTTCCATAGGAAGATCAGCTATATCAATCTGCCTGTTGGAACATAAAACAAAAGCATGCTCAATTGCATTGGCCAGCTCTCTTATATTGCCAGGCCAGGAATAATCCATAAAAGCCTTTAACGCGGGTTTTGAGATTCCTTTTGCTTTAATTGACGATTTTTCATTATTTATTTTAATAAAATGGTTAACAAGAAGAGGAATATCTTCTTTCCTGCTTCTTAAAGGTGGCAGATAAATGGGAAAAACTTTAAGTCTATAATAAAGATCCTCCCGAAAGGTTCCTGACTCTACAAGAGATTTTAAGTCTTTATTTGTGGCTGTGATAATACGAATATTAATTATGCGTTTTTTTGATTCACCAACCCGTTCTATTTCTTTTTGTTGCAGCACTCGAAGCAGTTTCACCTGAATATAAGGCGTAATTTCACCTATTTCGTCTAAAAAAATTGTGCCGCCGTCTGCCTGCTCAAATCGTCCAATGCGATCTCGATCTGCACCGGTAAACGCACCTTTTATATGACCGAACAGCTCACTTTCAAGCAAAGATTCTGAAAGGGCACTGCAATTGACAGTAATCATCAGTTTATCCTTTCGTTCTCCGATAGAATGAATCGCATCAGCAACAAGTTCCTTTCCTGTCCCGCTTTCTCCTTGAATTAGTATGGTTGCATCACTTGCCGCCGAAGCTTTGATAAAGGTAAATACATTTTGCATGACCTGGCTTTTTCCAATAATACCTCCCAGACGATTTAATTCTCCAAGACGGCGAGTGGCTTCTTCCATTTTTAACCTGGCATTTTTAAGCTCGGTTAAATCAGTAACGGTTTCAACAACTCCGATAATTTTATTTTCTTTATTTTTTATCACCCTGGCATTTTTTATTACAGAAATGGCGTGTCCTTTTTTATGGTTTAACAGACATTCTGCAGGTTCTACCTTTCCGAATTTTAAAATACCACAATCTTTCATTCCTGTTGGACAATCTTTATTAAAACACTGATTGAAATTTAAAACTTTACAGCTCTTTCCTTTTATTTCACCGTATGAATAGCCGGTAATTTTTTCCATAGCCGGATTCCAGGCAATAATTATCCCATTAGTATCAAGGACAAAAACACCGTCTCCTATGGATTCAAGCAGTAATTTTACAAATTCATTATTTTGTATTTCAAATTTGATATCCTTCATGGAAGAATCCCTTTTATTTGGCCTCAGCGCCACCAGTTGCGCCACCTTAAACGGTTGCTATCTTATGTAACGGGGTTCTTATTTGTCAATACTTATTCTTTTTGGGAAAAAAGCAGTGTTTGAGTTTAATTTATATTGTATTTACCATAAGTTATAAAATAAAAATGAATTTGTATAATACCTGGCATAATTATTGAAATAATAATTTTTAACTCAGTTTCAAATGCGCATTTGCTGGGAAAATAAAACTATTCAAAACCTAAAAAAAAGGAGAAAAATAATGAGTAAACTGAATAAATACATGATGGTTCATAATAACCCAGGCGTTAATTGCGATGAAATTCAGGCAAACTGGCGAAAACTTGCCAAAGTGGAATCAGGAACCTGGATCAGAACTTATTTTAATGAAGAAAAAGGAATACGGTATTGCATTTGGCTGGCTGAAAATGAAGAGGTGCTTAAAAATATTTTTACTGAAATTGGTATCAGCTGGGACTCAATTATACAGGTTGAAGAAACAATTCCCGATCTCTGGGGTGAAAAATGGGAAGAGCATCTTGAAAAAGACGCTACTGCTGATAACCTTGGTAATTAATGCCTATATTCACAGGAGTGCGGGTTTGTAAATTTTAAACCCGCACTTGATTTCATAATGTTTCACCCATTGTTTTTACCTGATAAATTTTCTGCGTTAAATGAAAGGATCGTAAGTTCAAACTGATTTCAGATAATTAGGCGTGCCCCAATGGGGAATTCGTTAGGGATGCCATTTACTATGCTGCTATTTCTTGGTAAAGGTCTTCTAATCTGTTTTTTTTTCTGAAATCAGTTTGAACTTACTATTAAAGCTTGTCGCTAATTTCATAACAAACCTGGATTAACCCGGCATAGCCGGACCCGAAACAAATTTGCAGATAGCAGGGGGCAAAAGCCCCCTGCACCCCCACCCTTTTTTATTTTGAATCTTTTGCCGGTATCTCATTTTTGATACCCACAATCGCTCCGGCTGTTCACAAGACGCTTTACGGTAAACCAAGCTCCTGGCAGAATTTGTGAACAGGAATGACTCTTACGTTATTTTTTTCATAATCCCGGTCGCCTCCATGCACCTGGTAAAATTTCGGGATCGGCGTTCTTTCCATAAAAAGGATGAAGCCGGTAATAGTGGTATCTTCCCTGCAAAGAATCACCACCCTTACTGTAATAATCGAGCCTTGCCGAACCTGTAATAATAAATGATATTTCAGACTTGTTTGTGTCGTAAAATCCTTTAATCAGATTCCGCCATCTTGCGAATTTATGTATTTCGTCCAATATAATGCATTTCTGG
>JASFBJ010000360.1 GCA_030149585.1 Desulfobacterales bacterium
AATTTTATGTGGGAGGAGAGTAACAGTTCCAGGGTTTATTAGCTGTTTATTTAAAATATTTTATAATGAATTTACAAATTTTGATTTATAGGAAACAGTTGAATAAATAAAGGGACATCGTCTTTTTCAGAAAGCTGCACCTGGGCCTGCCATTCAAAATGTTCCGGTAAACTCAGCCGGAGTTCATGAATCCCAATGGGTAATTTCAAATCCATAGGAGTTTTTCCTTTTAAATCTTTATCCACATATATTGATGCGTTATCTGGAACTGAATTTATTTTTATAGTTGCAAAAACATTGGGAAGTGCCTCTGGTTTGGTTATAATTTCAGATGAAGCCTGCGTTTGAGCCGGCTTTGGCACAGGCGTTGAGCTTGCTGAATGATCGGGCAAAGAGCTCGCCTGCATTTGTTTTTCCGGGAGTTTATGCTGCCCTGGTTTAGGCCATAAATAATATCCACCCACCAGCAGACCGATAACCAGAACCAGTATCATGAAAAACAGAGGGTTGGCGCTCTTTTTTTTCTGTTGGTTTGGCATTTGGCCGGCCATCCGGGTATCTTGAAGGCATTCTTTAAGGGCTGCTGCCATCTCTGAACCGGTTTGAAATCGCCTGCCGGGTTCTTTGGCAAGGCTCTGCATGATTATATTTGATAATTTTTTGGAAACAAAGGGATTATTCTTATCCGGGGGCTCTGGTTCCTGGCTGATAATGGCATTAAAGATGGCGGCCAGATTATTTCCTTGAAATGGTTTAGCGCCGACAATCAGTTCATAAAGAATAACTCCAAGGGAAAAAAGATCCGAACGCCCGTCGACTGTCTGGCCGTTTACCTGCTCCGGTGACATATAAGCAGGAGTCCCTAAAATTTCACCAGCCTGGGTTTGCAAAGATGCACTGGAATCTTCGAATCTGGCTATACCAAAGTCGGTAAGTTTAACACTTTCCTGTCCTGAAAAAATTATATTGGACGGCTTGATATCCCTGTGTACTATCCCTTTTTGATGGGCATAATCCAGGGCACCTGCCAACTGGATTATAATATTTATTGCCTCTTCATGACCCAGCCCTCCTTTGCTCACAACCTTGTCAAAGGGATCTCCCTCTAAAAACTCCATTGTAATATAAATAGTGTCGTGATCCTGACCAACGTCATAAACAGTAACTATATTGGCATGTGATAAGCGACCAATGGCTTTGGCCTCTTTTAAAAATCTCAGGACAAACTCGTCGCTGATATCCTTGTCCTTGCGCAACACCTTTAAAGCTACCTGACGATCAATTTGAGGATCATATGCAAGATGCACTATTCCCATTGCACCTTTGCCAAGTTCGCTAATTATTTCATATCTGCCGAATTTCATTTAAATGCCGTATTTTTGTTTTTGATAGATCAATCAAGTCACCCCGGCCAGCACAACCGTAATATTATCCCGGCCCCCGGCTGTTTTTGCCAGATCAATCAAGCTGATAACCTTTTTGATAATAGTTTCAGGCCCTGCCAGGCAGTTTTTAATCAGAGTGTCTTCGGCCATATCGGAAAGACCATCCGAGCATAACAAAAAAAGATCACCTGGCTGTAGCTCTCCTTTTAAAATATCCAGGGCAGGGTGCTTATCAATGCCGACCGCCCGTAAAATCATATTTCTTCTTGGATGGGTTCTAGCCTCAGCAGCAGTTATCAGCCCCTGATCAAGCTGTTTCTGAACAAAGGAGTGATCTTTGGTGAGCTGTATGAGAGCCCCGTTTCTGAAACGGTAGATCCGGCTGTCTCCCATATGTCCAGCCACAAAGCCCTTATCATGAAAGGCCAATAGTTCTGCTGTGCAACCCATGCCGGAATGATTTGGATTCTGCTTGATATCACGCAAAATCTCACTGTTGGCGGTCTGAAAAGTTTCTTGTACCAACAGATTGAGATCTTCATTAGATCGTTGTTTAAGATTTGAAAAAATTTTTAAGGCTGATTCTGCAAAAATAGCGCTTGCTACTTCACCAGCAGCTGCTCCACCCATTCCATCAGCTACCAGACAAAAATCCAATTCAGGCTTGATAAGGAAAATATCTTCATTATTAGAGCGCACCAGACCTTTATCGGTTTCCCCAAAATATGTTATTCTGCGCATGATCTTTTCTTTCAAATAAATGAGAATGCAACAACATCCATGGTCTAAAAGGTATTATTTTCTTGACAGATGCAGCTATTTTAAAGATATAAAACAACTGATTAAAAAAAGAAAGCTTTCACTCTTTATTTTAATACTTAATTATTTTCGCAAATGCAATCATGATATTTTTAACCTTTAACTATCAATAATGATTAAGCCTAGTTAATGAAACAGATTCCTTCTATTACAGTACAAATGGTACATATTCAAGGCCCCATGCAAGGTGAAATCCAGGATTTTAATATTTCAAAAATCCTGATCGGACGTCATCCAGACTGCAATTTAAAATTCCCCAAAGACTTAACCATGATTTCCCGTAAGCATGCTACCATTACCAGGGATGGCAATCGTTTTAAATTACAAGATACCAGTACTAATGGAATTTTTTTAAATGGGAAAAGGATTACAGAAGCATATTTAAAAGATGGTGATGTGCTGATGTTTACACAAGGGGGGCCAAAGGTTAGTTTTCTTACCAGGGTTGAACAGCCTGATGAAAATAGTGCTGCAGCTCTCCAGGCAGAGCCTCTCTTTCAAAAAAAATCCCTTGATACTCAGCCATCGGTACAAACTTCGCCGGAAAAACCACAGGCAAAGCCTTTTGCACCACCACCAGATCCAACAGGTGCTGATGCGAAAATAAAAGTTCCTTTAGTAATTCAGTATGGTCCAACCTTGCGTTCATTTCATGAACTGCCTGTTATACTTGGCAAAGGCCCGGAATGTGATTTTATAATAGATCATCCAGGCATTCTTGATCAACATACCAGGATATTTTTTGCTCAGGATCAATACTGGGCCGCAGATCTCACAGGTCAGCGACAAATGAGCGTAAACAACGTGCCTGTTGATCTTCAAACTGTTCTTAAACCTGACGATGAGCTGGCACTGAGCGATCAGGGCCCAAAATTTCGTTTTTTAGGAGGCGGCCGGCTGGCTGAGATTGAAACACCACCTGATTCAAAATCACCTGATCCAGATCCAAATGATAAAACTCCGCCCAAAAATCAGCCCCAATCTCCTGCAGTACCATCCCGACCGGAAACATCCCCGACAAAATCAGGATCAATCTTCAATAAATTTTTTAAATAAGGAACGAGGACGAAATAACTTCCACAAGTAGGCGCACAGATTTAGGTCAG
>JASFBJ010000361.1 GCA_030149585.1 Desulfobacterales bacterium
TGGCCTGAAGCTGTGATGCATAGTTGAGGAAGTTATTTTGTCCTCGTTCCTAAGCTTTACCCAAGGAGGAAAATCGTGTTAGAAGCCATTATAGTAATGCTGGCTATTGGAGCAAGTTGCGGAATAGTTTTAAGTGTTGCTTCCAAGGTTTTTTATGTTTATGAGGATCCGCGGATCGCTCAAGTAGAATGGTTTATGGCCGGTGCTAATTGTGGTGGCTGCGGTTTTGCCGGATGTTCTGCAGCAGCGGTTGCGATTGTTGGAGGAAAAGCCGCACCCTCTGCCTGTGTAGTTGCGGGAACAGAGGCTGCGATCAAAATTGCCGAAGTCATGGGTGTTGATCCCGGAACTGCCGAGCCCATCTCTTCTATGAATTACTGCCTTGGTGGGAACCGGGCTGAAGATAGATATGAGTATGTGGGAGTTGATAGCTGTAAGGCTCTTAATGCCCTTTATGGCGGAAAAAGAAAGTGCTTGGTAGGCTGCCTTGGTTTGGGAGATTGTGTGGCCTCTTGCCAGTTTAATGCAATCTTTATAGGCCCTGATGGTTATCCTGTAATAGATGATCTAAAATGTGTTGGATGCGGTGCCTGTGAAAAAGCCTGTCCCAAAAACATATTAACAGTCCGAACAATGTCTCAGCGTCTCTTAGAGTTCAATCAGGAAAGCGGCGCTTTGGCTCCCTGTCGCCAAACATGCCCCGCTGAAATTAATATTCCAGAGTATATCAGCCAAATTAAAAAAGGCGATTATAAGGGTGCTGTCGGCACTATCAGGGAACGTAACCCCTTGCTATTATCCTGTGGCCGGGTATGCCCTCATCCATGTGAAGATTATTGCCGGAGAGCAATTGAGGATGATGAACCAGTTTCCATTAATCAGCTTAAACGATTTGTGGCCGATTATGAGATGAATTCCGGCACCAGATTTGAAATTTCCTGCGCTCCTTCAAATGGTAAAAAAGTTGCAGTAGTCGGCGGTGGTCCCGCTGGTTTAAGCTGTGCCTTTTTTTTGCGCAGGGTGGGATATGATGTAACAATATTTGAAGCAATGCCCAAACTTGGCGGAATTATCCGTTATGGTATTCCTGAATATCGTTTGCCCAAAGAAGTGCTTGCCTGGGAAATTCAGGGTATTTTGGATCTTGGTATCAAACATCACTGCAATCAGCGTCTTGGAGTTGATTTCACCATGGAGTCCCTTAAGGAGGACGGTTTTGAAGCTGTTTTTCTCGGTATTGGAGCGTGGGATGATTATTCTTTAAATATTGAAGGTGAAGACCTTGGTGGATGCTGGAAGGGAATAAACTTTCTTTCAAAAATGGATCTGGGCGAAAAAATTAAAATCGGCGAGAACGCCGCTGTTATCGGCGGTGGGAATTCAGCTATTGACTGTGTTAGATCCCTTGTCCGCCTGGGTGCTAAAAAAGTCTATATTGTTTATCGCAGAACCCGCAATGAAATGCCGGCCAATGAAGTCGAGATTATAGCTGCTGAACATGAGGGAATTGAGTTTCAATTTTTAGCTGCCCCCACAAAAGTTGTCGGCGATGATAAGGGAAATATAACCCATCTGGAATATCTTAAAATGGAACTTGGAGAACCAGATGCATCCGGCAGGCGTCGGCCCGTACCTGTCGAAGGTTCTGAAACCCTGCTTGAAGTTGATATGCTGATCACTGCAATTGGTCAAAGGCCTATCGTGGATTTTAAGGAAACTGAAAAAGTTCTTGCTGATTTAACCATAACACGCTGGAATACTATCGATAATGATCCGGAAACCTTACAATCCAGTATGCCCTATATCTTTACAGGAGGAGACTCAGCTACCGGAGCTTCTCTGGTTGTGGAAGCTGTTGGAGGCGGTCGCAGGGCCGCGCGGTCAATCCATCAGCTTTTAAGTGGGGAAAAAGTTGAGCCCGTAAAAGATTCCTTATATAAAAAACATATTAATGAATCAATTTTTAAAACAGTGCCGGGGGTAAATAAAACAAAACGAACCCCTATGCCGGAACTGCCTGTAAAAGAGCGTCTTGAGTCCATGATAGAAGTTGATCTGGTAATATCTGAAGAGGATGCCAAATATGAATCAAACCGCTGCCTCTCCTGTTGCCGTTTGTGTTATGATAAAGATGCTCTTTGATCAGCAATTGCCGCTTATAGTTAAAGAGCTCTAAAATAAAAAGTTAAGGTTTTATAGTTTCGTAAACTTTTCTTGCCGATCAAATCCGGCAATTATGCTGCGCTTTATTTCAGTTAAAATGCAAGCCTCTGTCTTCCAATATGACACCACTTAAAAGCAATATCGCTTATGCGGGCACAAAAAATTTTGCAGAAAAAAGATAAAAAACCAGAGAAAATAGATTTATTTATGGGTTCAAGCCTGGGCTGAACCCCTTATCTTAAGAAAGGAGGTAAAACATGGCTAATTTTTTATTTGTATTAAGTCAGGATGACAATGAAAAGGCGACCAGGTGTTTTCAATTTGCTAAAATTGCTCATTCAAAAGGACACAGTGTCAATATTTTCATGATTGACGGTGGTGTATTATGGGCAAATAATGAAAGAGATTTTACAGAGAAAACCGGAACAGGTGATTGTCCAAATGATTATTTTCCCTACCTGGTAGAAAATGAAGTTCCATTTGGTGTCTGAATCCCATGTGCCAAGAATCGTCAGGTTGACGAATCAAAATTTTTTTCAAATATGATTTTAGATGGAGCCCCTCATTTGATAGATTTGGCTGTAGAAGCCAAAGTTTTTAATTTCTAAAACAGCAGTGTTTACTTTTCTTATAGATTGTCACATAATAAATTTCACAAGGCCAGAGAAAGGAGATAATACTAATAGTATATCTCTCCGACCGATAACGCAGTGAAATTATTTATGTGACGGTCTATAGGCGCTCAGTGGTAGTCCAGGCTGCCACTGAGCGCCTTGAACTCCCACCCCCACATTTTATCCCTTTTATTCTTGCAAGTATCTTTATGATATTGGGTTAAAATCAGTCAAAACAGTTTTGATCAGCTAATTTTGAGGTTAATATTTATGATTAAATTCATTAATTATTTTCGGCAAAGTCTGGTTTTAAAATTAATTATCATTGCCGGAGCTACCCTATTAATCTCGATATCCACTCTGGTCTATTTTAGTACAAAACATCATAAACAAAAAGTTATGAAGGAAATCATGGCCTCGGCCGACAGATTAGGCAACACCATCAGGCTCGGCACTCATTATGCCATGATGCTCGATTCCAACGATGATATTAATCAGATTATAAATAATATTGCCAAACAAAAAGAAA
>JASFBJ010000119.1 GCA_030149585.1 Desulfobacterales bacterium
TGCAATAACTTATCGGGATGGTCGACAAAGTGTTGTGAAAAAAAATATCAAGATAGCTTCTCTTTAATTCTCTTTCTGTTTTTTTGATTTTTTATACGGGATGGATTTTATAAACAGATAATTTTTTAAACCATTTTTCCAAACAGGCAAATAAAATGACTTTATTTCTTCAGTATTTAATAAACGGGATTTTGGCGGGAAGTTTGTACGCCTTACTGGCCCTTGCAATTGTTTTGATCTATAAATCAACCAGGGTGTTTAACTTTGCCCTTGGCGAAATGATGACTATGGGGGCCTTTATCCTTTATATGTTTATGGCCACTTTTCACCTTCCTGTCTGGATGAGTATGTTGTTGACGATCATTAGCTGCCTGATAATCGGTTTACTTATTGAGCGTCTGGCTTTAAGGCCTTTAATTGGACAACCCCTGCTTGCGGCAATTATGGCAACCTTAGCCTTATCCTTAATTTTTAGAGGCATTGTATTATTTGTCTGGGGATCTCCGACAATCAGTTATACAACAAAATTCCTGCCGGCAGGTGCATCATTCGTTGGTGAGCTTTTTTTCAGCAAAGAGCTGTTATATACTTTTTTGATTTCCCTGACTGTATTTATTTTAATGACAATCTTTTTTAAATTTACAAAAACCGGCCTGTTTATGAGAGCCACAGCCGAAGGTCATGATGTGGCACAGGCATCTGGTATTAATGTTGAAAAGGTATTTGGCTTTACCTGGGCCATTGCAGCCCTGATTGCTGCTGCAGGCGGAATATTGCTTGGCAGCCGGTTCGGTCTTGGAATCGGAACCTTACCTTTGGTAGCCATTAAAGCCTTTCCTGCTGTCTTTTTTGGCGGTCTGGAATCGATTAAAGGCGCTATTATAGGAGGTTTGACTGTCGGCATCCTGGAAAGCTTTGTAGGTGGTTATATTGATCCCAAATTCTCTGAAATAACACCCTATGTTATTTTGCTGGTGGTTCTTTTATTTTTACCGGAAGGCCTTTTCGGCTTAAAAAGAATAGAAAGGATATAATAATGTTTCGCCCCTGTGGTGTTTTTGATGACACCTATATAAAAAATTTGGCTATTATACGAACTCGCCAACATAAAATTATGGTTGTTTTAGGCTTGGCTGTTCTAATGGGACTACCACTGATTTTCAGTGGCAAGATTTTGTATTTTATAAATTTTCTGGCAATCAATTTGATCGCTGTTCAAGGGCTCAACATTCTAACCGGCTATACCGGTCAGATCTCTCTTGGGCAATCAGCCTTTGTCGGCGTTGGAGCCTATAGCGCAGCTCTTTTGACTGTTTATTTACATTTTCCATTTTGGCTGGCACTGCCGTGCGCTGCTGTTATTACCGGTTTGATCGGCATCTGCTTTGGAGCCCCTTCTCTTAGAATTAAAGGGTTTTACCTTGCCATGGCTACTCTGGCAGCCCAGTTTATCATTCCCTGGGTTATAATGAATATCAGAACCGATTTAACCGGCGGCAGCCAATCAATGCTGGTTCCTGCTCCTGTTTTGGGTAAGATCGTCTTTAATGACCAGCAATCAATGTTTTATATTATCATTCCAATAACCTGCCTTGCTATTTTCCTCATCCGCAACCTTGTACGGAGCAGAATCGGCCGCGCATTTATCGCAATCAGGGATAATGACATTTCTGCTGAAGCAATGGGCATTAACCAGACAAAATATAAGCTCCTGGCCTTTTTTATCTGTTCTTTTTATGCTGGAATAGCTGGAGCTCTTTGGGCGTACTGGATGCGGGCCATTTCTCCTGATCAGTTCAATTTAATGGAATCCATCTGGTTTTTAGGAATGATTATTGTAGGGGGTATGGGCAGTGTTATCGGGGTTACCTTTGGATTATTATTTATAAAGACCTTTGATCTTTTAATCACAACTTTAAGTCCTCAACTAACAAGCTTTTTACCACCCCAGCTAGCCCAGGATGCAGCGGCCGGACTGAATCCTTTTGTTTTTGGCCTTATTATTCTACTTTTTCTAATTTTCGAACCTCGAGGATTAGTCCACCGCTGGGAAATAATAAAAGCCTATTTTCGTTTATGGCCCTTTAAATATTAGAACTATCATAAAATTATTTATTAACCTTAAGTCTGAGTTGTTGATTTAAATTAAAATAGCTCAATTCAGCTTAAAACATGAGGAGGATCCAATGAAGAAAATAACAAAAAGTTTTACTGGTGTTACCGTAATCCTGATTTTTGCATTTATCACTGTTTTTAGTACTGGTTTCGTCTTTGCCGGCGGCAAACCTGATAAGCTGGTATACGGTTGTATTCCGGATATGACCGGCCCGTACGCGCCGATTGTAGGCCCTGCCTACGCAGCTTTTACCGATGCAGCCGAATACGTTAATGCTAACGGCGGTATTCGAGGCGTACCGATTGAGGTAATGGTACGTGACTGTGCCGGCAAGGTTGATAAGGGAGTTAATATGTACATGCAGATGCGCGAAATGAAACCCCGCCCCAGCATGATTTACGGTGTGGTCTCAGGAGTCGGCGAAGCTTTGAAAGAAAGATTTAATGAAGACCAGATGCCGGCCATGTGGGTTTGCAGTTCAGCTGTAATTTACCCTGCCATGTACACCTTTGGCGCTTATCCCAATTATGCCGATACCTGTGGTTTGTTTATTGAGTGGCTTGCGGAATCTAATAAGGGGAAAAAAGCCCCTCGAATGGCCTTTTTAACCTGGGATACCACTTATGGCAGAGCTGTTTTAAGTGATGAGGTCTATCAATATGCCAAAGACAAAGGCGTTAAAATCGTAGCCACTGAATTATTTGGTGTCCGTGATATGGATGTTACCAATCAGATGATGCGGATAAGAGCTAAAAAAGCTGACTGGATTTTTACCAATACCGCAGGTTCCGGACCTGTGAGAGTGGCCAAGGCAGCTCATGAGATGGGTTATAAGGTCGGAATCGCAGGCTCTGTGGGTCTGGATGATTCCTGTCTGTATATCAATAGAGAAATTTTTGAAGGAGCTGTAACAGCCCATTCATTTATTAACTGGTCAGAGACCGATAATAAGGGAATCCAGTTGGCAAACCATTATATCAAAAAAAATAAAAGAAAACCTACTTACCGAACCGCCATGTATCCTATGGGTTTTGCAGCTATTTTTACATTTAAAGAAATTGTTGAAAGAATTGTGGATCGCGATGGATGGGATCACGTCAATGGGCCCATGATTAAAAAAGAGCTGGAACAGCTTCATAATTTTAATGCCGGTGATATTACCACTTATTCATTTACGCCGGACAGACATTCGCCCAACACGGCCAAACTCTATCAGGTACAAGGAGGGATATGGCGTCCTATTACTGAAATGAGAAAATGTCCGGATTTAAGACCGGCCAAGTTTAGAAAATAAAACTGAGCTGCCTGTGTTTAAAAAGAAATTGCTTTGGTAAAGGAGTAGCAAATGCTTGTTTTAAGCAATATTGAAGTTATGTATGGCAATGTAATCCTGGTATTAAAAGGGGTTTCCCTGGAAGTCCGGGATGGTCAGATTGTGGTTTTACTGGGCGCTAACGGGGCAGGCAAAACTACTACTCTCAAAGCAATTTCAGGTCTTTTATATACGGAAACAGGAGAAGTTACAGATGGTGATATTCTTTTTGAAGAAAATTCCATCAAAGGAATCGCTCCCCATGAAATTGTGCACAAAGGAATAGTTCAGGTTCAGGAGGGAAGAAGAATATTTGAACATTTTACCGTTGAAGAGGAACTTAAAGTTGGGGCTTATGTTGGCTCAAAGGGTAAAAATTTACGTGTTGAATTAGAAAAGGTATACGCGTATTTCCCCCGCCTAAAAACTCTTCGGCACAGGATTTGTGGTTTTTTATCAGGCGGAGAGCAGCAAATGCTGGTTATAGGGAGGGCTTTTATCACGCAACCAAAGATAATTTTACTGGACGAGCCATCTTTGGGGCTCAGCCCTATGCTTGTTGAAGAAATTTTTAATATCATCAAACAAATAAACCAAAAAGAAAAAGCCTCTATTCTTCTTGTAGAACAAAACGCCATGGCATCGCTGGGAATTGCTCAATATGGCTATGTAATGGAAAACGGAAGAATTGTAATGGACGGGCCGGCTGACAGATTAATTGCCAACGAGGATATTAAAGAGTTTTATTTAGGACTCTCGGAAGTAGGCAAGCGCAAAAGTTACCGTGATATCAAGCATTATAAACGCCGTAAACGCTGGCTGGATTAATACGGGATCAAAATTTACCGGGTACGTAAATCAGGAATAATCTGGTCAACAGTCTGCCAGGGTGTTCCCTGGCCGTGACGCCCGACAAATACCAGGCTGCCGGAATAGTTGCTTTCCAGGGAATCAATCATGGTCTGAGCCTCTGCTGTACGCCCTTCCCTAAGATACTGACGAGCTAAATAATATTCAATATTTGGCAAGGCTTCTATTCCCCGGTCTGTTACGATATTGGCAGAATTTTCATTGCCGGTCAGCATAAAGTAAAATTTTTCAGTTTCCTCAATATTTCTCCTGAATGCTGATCTCAGAGCCCGTTCAGCAACGAGCATTCCTGTTGCATAGGCATCTGGATATTTATCCAGCATTTCATTAAAAGCCAGGTCCTGTTCTTCGCGTGTGGCAGAGCGGCCGCCCATAAACCGGGCCCGATCATATATCTCATTTAATTCAGTATCATATCGCTCTTTATCAGCAAGATGCTGGGCTTGATTTCTCTCACGCATTTCTTTGCGGAGGGTATTAAACTTTTTTATAAGGGTTCGCTCCTCATAGATTTCCTGCAAAATTTCAGGATTCATATCATTGGAGGTGGCCAGTTTGTTAAGACCTGTTGCTTCCATAATTTTTTTTAAACGCAAAAGTTCATGACGCAGAGCCGCTGTATTGATTAATCCGTCTTTTCCTGCAAAATTATCAATTTCAGTTTCCGGTTCATAGTTCACAGCAAGCATTCTGGAATGCAGCTCTTCCTGATTATTTTTTAGTTCCTTTACAGCACTGTCAAGAGAGGCAATCCGGTCATCAATTTTTCCTATAGTCAGATGCCAGTTGCTTTGGTTTTTCCGGATTATACCTTGAGTTCGAAAATGAGAACTCACGATTATAACGGTAGTAGCAAGCATCAAAATTATTAGAAAAATATTAACTTTATTTTTAGGCATAATTATTTTTTTTAATATAAAAATTTAATCCTGCAGGTTTTCCAGGGCCTCGGCAGCTGCCTCAAGGATTTCATCCCCATAATTTCCTGCCATAACAACCTGCAATTTATCACGCATCTTTTTTTGACCGGATTCGCCTATAATATAGAGAATATCCCCTTTAACCTGATCATCAACCTGGGTAAACTTATCCCATAAAGGATCGAGTACCTGGTCAGCCAGGTGAGGTGCCCGCTCAAGCAGGGTTTCATAAGCAACCATTGCTCCAAGCCGCACAGGCCATTTATCATGGAGCAAGAGCTTTAAAAAAGATGAGAATATCCTGCCGGATCTGATCATCAAATCCGCTATCTCGGCAGCTTTGCCATCTTCTATTAATCCTTGCAATGAGGCCGGGCTTAACTGGGCTGGATCTCGTTTTAAAATCAATTCCACCAGCTCTTTTGAATCAACTGCGCCTGTCCAGCGAAACTGGTCGTCCAGCAAAATTGTTGGGGCTGATTGAATTTTATCTTTTTGGGCTAAATCAGGGAAAAGAGTACCATCAATGATGGTTAGTCGAATCAGCTCGGACTCTATGGCCAAAATTAAAAGCTTTTGAACCATCTGAGGGCAAAAGGGGCAGTGGGGAGTAATATAAATTTTAATGAAAGCCGGAACCTTAAGTGTCTTGAGCTTGTCTTGCAAAACCGGGTTAAGACGACCGGTTGGGGCAACTCTCTCGGTTAAAGCCTGTAAAAAAGGTTCCAGCTCTTTTTCAGCAGGTAATGCCTGATAGCTAATATTAGAACCGATTTTTATAGCCGGCGGCGAATCTTCGGGTGAGGTTTCTTTTTTTAGTGTAATTTCAGGAATAAGCTCAATCAACTCCTCACAAAAACTGCTGAAAGAGAGGCTGGATCTATTTTTGGTAATGAGCAAACCAAGAGAAATTTCATGATTATGCGATTGTCGCAGCGATTGTCTCCATTGCTCAATTACAGTTTTATCGCCTGGAACCATCAGAATTTTCCTTTTCAAAATTATAAATTACAGGCAAAATATATATCCTGAAATGCATAAATTCGCAATCCCAAACCGAAATTATATATTTAATTTCTCCAAAAAATGGTTTGGGATATGAGATTAGATGTTTTTCATTATCATTTGTTTAAGAAACAGCCAAACAGCCCCCCCGGTTAGATCAGCATCGCATTTACCAAGGGCGATCCGGCTGATAAGCGCTTCCCCCTCTTTGTCATGAGTTTCCAGCGCATCTTTCATCAGTTTTAATTCATTATGAATTTGATCATAGATCACCAGAGGGCCAAATAAAATTTCGGCAGATGATTTTTTATATAATTTCCCAATAATGTGGAAATTATTTAACCGCCATTTTTCAGGAGCCTCTTTAAAATTTAAAAGTTCACCAAAGAGGGCAAGGGCTTCTTGCACCCCTTTACCGTATCTGTTCTCTAAAGAATTCAAACCATCTGAGGCAATCTCATCCAGGTCAGCTTTAGAAAAAGAAAGATCCAGAGCAGCCCTGGCTTCATCACAGACAGTTTCAATTGTTTTATTTTTTTTGCAGATCACTACATCTTTGTCATTTAATATTTTAATGGCATTTCGAATACTGATCATCTCCTTGAGTGTGGGGCTTTTTCTTAAAGCAACATCATCAATACTGGTATTATACAGGGCAAGTTCATTATCCAGAACCAGAATTTTATTCTCCTGGTTTTCCTTTAAATAGAGCTCAAGATCGCGTACCTTAGTTAATGAATAGCCTGCAAGTTTTAAAAGTTCCTGCATGGCAACACGGTTTAGCTTAGGCCCGATTTCAGCAGGTTTAATGGATTGAATAACCTGCCCGGCCAATATACCTATCCTTATTTTTGTTAAAAGATTCTCTTTAAATGACATTAAAAGCTCCTTTGAAATAAATTAATTTCAATATCAATAATCCAGGAGGATTGGCCATGTCTTGACTATCAGCTATTTTGAATTATGTTTGGTATAGTTTTTTCCATACCTGCTCTCGTATTTATAATAATAACCAGCCCAGACATAAAGGCTGGATTTCTAATTAGAGGAACCTATAATGTCCACTGAAAATGAGTATATTACTCTTATCTATAATGATCAATCGTTTAAATTACCACTGCTTACCGGTTCTGAAGGTGAAAAGTCGATTGATATTTCAAATCTGCGTTCTGAAACAGGTTTGATTACCCTTGATAAGGGCTATGCCAATACCGGCAGCTGTACCAGCTCTATCACCTTTATGGATGGTGAAAAAGGAATTTTGCGCTATCGTGGCATTCCCGTTGAACAACTTGCCGAGCAAGCCACTTTTAAAGAAACAGCCTATCTTTTAATAAATGGCCGATTGCCAAATAAAGAAGAGCTTAGTGATTTTTCAGTACTTTTAAATGATCACTCTCTGGTACATGAGGATATGCAGCTGTTTTACCAAAATTTTCCCCGCACTTCTCATCCCATGGGAATCTTGTCTTCCATGGTTAATGCATTAAAAAGCTTTTATCCGGTTTTGCAAACTGTTGAGGAAGAAATCAATATTACAGTTACAAGGCTGCTTGCCAAAATACGAACCATGGCTGCCATGTCCTATAAAATATCACGTGGGCATAAAGTGGTTTATCCAAGACCTGATCTTTCCTATTGTGCCAATTTTCTTAATATGATGTTTGAAAATCCTGTTAAACCGTATCAAATGAGAACCGAAGTGGTCAACGCTCTAAGGGTTTTCTGGATACTGCACGCTGATCATGAACAAAATTGTTCCACTACCACAGTTCGGGTAGTGGGTTCCGGCAGAGTCAATCTGTATGCCGCTATTTCAGCAGGCATTTCAGCCCTCTGGGGGCCATTGCATGGAGGGGCAAATCAGGCGGTTATTAAAATGCTTACCGATATCATGCAGGATAACGGCGATATCCATAAATCAATTAAAAGAGCTAAAGATAAAAATGATTCTTTCAGGTTAATGGGATTTGGTCACCGTGTTTATAAAACCTATGATCCACGCGCGATAATTATGAAAAAAATGTGCGATAATCTTCTGGACAAATTACATATTACTGATCCACTACTTGACCTGGCCAAAAAGCTGGAAGAGGTTGCTCTAAAAGACGATTATTTTGTTGAACATAATCTTTACCCCAATGTGGATTTTTACAGCGGAATTGTACTTAGAGCCATTGGAATTCCCACTAATATGTTTACGGTAATGTTTGCCATCAGCAGACTGCCAGGCTGGATTGCGCAGTGGAAAGAAAGTATAGATGATCCCAACTGGAAAATTTGCAGGCCGCGTCAGTTATTTATCGGTCATAAAAAAAGAGATTTCATACCTATCGATAAGCGCTAAGGAACGAGGACAAAATAACTTATCACCTGAACCCTGTGGCTATTGAAAAAATGGAGAGATGCCGAGATATAGGCCAAAAAGAATCATAAACCCGCCGCAAAAAGTCAAAATGCCATAATAGATTTTTTTATTAAGACGCTTTAAACCAAAAAATGTCAAAAAGGATACAGCCAGATACCAGATCAAATCACCGGCTTCATGACCCACAAAAAAAGCCATGAGTTTAATCGGATTTTCAAACGATATGTCAAACCGGGTCATAAAAGCCAGGCCAATGGTCGCCCACCATATCCACCAATAAGGATTTGACATGGATACAGTTATGCCGCCTATAACTGGATTGCTTAATCCGGGGTTATAAGTGTCGGCCGCACCTGATGAAAAATCTTTTTCAGGCAAAAGATTTTTTTCAGGTGAAATATCTTTTTCAAAAAAATCAACGCCCACCATGCCCCTGGATAGATCCTTTAATATTGATACCCCAAACCAAATGAGGATCATGCCTCCTGCAACACCAATCAAGCGTATCACAAAAGGCTTTTGCAAAATATGGGAAAAGCCGCAAAGCAGCCCAACGATAATTATCATTTCAACCAGAGCATGGCCAATAATGACCCAAAGCCCTACCAGATAACCTTGATTAGGCGTCTGCCCTGATTTAATAATAGTATAGGTAAGCAGCGGTCCCGGCGCCATGGCGCCGGTTAAGGCAACCAGAAAGGACAGGGAAAAAATAAGCCAGAAAAGAGAGAGTGAACCAGTTAACTCAGCACTCATTATATATTTTCATACTCCAGTTTAAATACATGCCTGTCGATATAACGCGATTGACGAGCCAACAGACAAGCAAGCTGTGGATCTATTTTTTTCCGAGGTTTTTTAAAATGTGTTTTCATGTACAAACTCCTTAATCTGCTTACGAGGCGGAGCAGTTGATTGTTTGGCAGGATACCCCAAAGGAATTAAAACCACCAGCTCATATCCTGCTGGAACATCAATCGCTGTTTTAGCCTGATCATGATTATAAAGACCGACGATAACGGTTCCAAGCCCCAGATCGTGGGCTGTAAGACAAATATTTTGAGTAAACAGGCCAAGATCAAACATCATCCAGTCCCCAAACTTGGTGGTTGAGGCACCCTTAAAATAACCAGATGATTCCATTTTTGCGCATACTCCAAGCACTACCGGAGCCTGAATAATGGCCTTGCTAGAAGGATTGCCCTTGGGAGGCATTGCATCCTGAAGCTTTTTTTTGATAGTCTGATCTTTGACCACCACAACTTCCCAGCATTGGAAATTATGCCATGACGGGGCCCATCGTCCAGCCTCCAAAACCTGATTTAATAAATTTTCCGGAATTTGCTTATTTTCATATTTACGAACACTTCTTCGATTTTGAATCAAGTCAAATAATTCAGCCATAATTTTTTCTCCTTTACCAATATAAATGAGTTTAGAAAATAAAAATCAGTATGGGTTGGGCTAAGGAACGAGGACGAATTAACTTCCTCAACTATGCATCACAGCTTCAGGCCA
>JASFBJ010000362.1 GCA_030149585.1 Desulfobacterales bacterium
CATACTGCCTTTGGTCTGGATGAGAATGAGAATATTTAATAAGGATCAACTGCTGATGGCCCTGATTTTGGGGTTTTTGATAATGGGGATTAGTCTTTACCGATTTTTTGTTCTTTTTTAAAAAAGAGCTTAATCAAACCCCAATAATATTTTGATTGGAAATATTCGCAATTATCTAAAGGCCGGCTTTTATAATAATTATGATTAATTTAAAAAAACTTTTCAACCTGGGTAATAATGGTTTTAAAAAAATAGTATTTCTCATTAGAAAGCGATTTGATTTAATAGAAGTTAAAATTTTATTAACAGGGCTGATCATAGCCTTCTTGATTGGTTTGTACTTGTTTTATCTTCTTTTTACAAACCTTAATCTTTATCGAGTTCTGTCTTCTACAGCAATTATTCATTTAATGGGGGGAAGAGCTTTAGGAATTGCCACATGCCTTTCGGCTGATATTTCACTTTTTTACACGATCTCATATAATTTTATTCTTGAGGTAGTTATAGTCCTTATTACTTACGGCCTTTTTGTTCTGGTTATGCGAAATGTCATTCAGCCTAAATTATTTCGCAGCGCTGTAAGACAGGCTGAACTTACAGCGCAAAATCAGAAAACAAGGGTTAAAAAATATGGGGCAATAGGCCTTTTTGTGTTTGTAATGTTTCCCTTTTTCATGACCGGCCCGGTAATTGGAGCAATTATTGGATATCTTCTCAATTATAAGGCAATTAATAATTTTCTAATAGTATTTAGCGGGACTTTGAGTTCAATTCTTTTATATGCATTTATAGGTGATAATATTTTAAAAATCATCAACCAATATATTCATATAGATCTGGTGAAAAAATGGGGCGCAATAATTGCGGGATTTTTTATTATTATTTTTTTAATATACCACCTGAAAAGTGTGAAAGCCTATCTATCTATTGAAGATGACGAAGAATAATTATTCGCGATTTCCTTTTGCAGGATGGATTAAGGAGGCACCTGTCCACCTATATAAAAAGATTGACGAAATACATCAGGGGTTATAGCAATAGGCATATAGACCGTCACATAAATAATTTCACTGCGTTATCGGTCGGAGATATACGATTAGTATTATCTCCTTGCTCTAGCCTTGTGAAATTAATTATCTGACAATCTATAGAAAGTATCCGATTGTTTGGCATATAGGAGTTTAATGATAACTAAATAATGACCTTGCACCTTCAACAGCATACCCTGGCGACTCCTGCTGGTTGCTCCGGCGTTGGTGTTCATTCCGGCAAAACAGTCAATTTGACTATTTTGCCGGCGCCCGTCAATTACGGTATCAAGTTCAGGCGAATTGATCTGCCTAATAATCCTTGCGTGGCAGCCATATTTAAAAATGTGGTTGATACCAGTTTGGCCACAGTGATTGGAGCACAGGGGTGTATTATTTCAACTATCGAGCATTTGATGGCCAGTCTGAGCGGGTTGTCCATTGATAATGCCCTGATCGAAGTAGATGCCTATGAACTGCCGATTATGGATGGCAGCGCAGGCCCCTTTACTGATATAATAAAAAAGGCAGGATTTAAAAAACAGGATGCTTTAAGACATTTTTTTGTGATTAAAACACCAGTCGAGCTGCAAGAGAATGAAAAATATGTTGGTATATTTCCAGCCCCTGATTTTAAAATTAGTTATACCATTGAATATGATCATCCTTTAATCAACAGGCAATCCTGTTCTTTTGAGATAACAGATGATGTTTTCAGTCATGAAATTTGCCGTGCCAGAACCTTTGGGTTTTATCATGAGGTTGAGATGATGAAGCGTTATGGACTTGCCAGGGGAGGTTCTCTGGATAATGCTGTAGTAATTGATAAGAATAAAATATTAAACACAGGTGGTTTGCGTTATAAAGACGAATTTGTCAGGCATAAGGTTTTGGATTGCATTGGTGATCTTTCACTTTTAGGAATGCCGATTTTAGGACATGTAATCGCTAAAAAATCAGGTCATACCTTTAATCACGCTGTTCTTGACAAAATATTCGCTGATAAAAATGTCTGGGAAACAAAAACTATAAGCACCTGATATAATAACCGTTAAAACTTTCTTTCTATTTCTTCTGTTCTGGAGTTTCATGAAAATGAAACAGATAATCTGTCTCATATGCATTATATTGCTGGTTTTTGCTCAAAGCCCGGTTTTGGCTCAAGATGCAAAACTGACAAATATCATCGTAACCAATACCAGAGATGATTTGCTGCTATTTTTGACAGTTGCCGGAGCATTTAAAGAAAAGACGGAAAAGGCGATTCTCAGTGGAGTGCCGGCGACTTTCTCCTTTTATATCAATTTATCAAGATCCCGCAGTTTGTGGCCGGATAAAAGCATTGCCAGTATTAAGGTCACTCATACCATTAAATATAATAATCTGAAAAAAAAGTTTATGATCATTCGTTCCTGGGACAACCGTAAACCTGTTATTATTTCGTCCTTTAATGAGGCAAAAAAATTGATGACGGAAATCGACAGTTTGAAAATCGTTCCGCTCAGCCGGCTGGAGAAAGGATTGCGCTATCAAATACAGGCCAAAGCAGAACTTAGCAAATTAACCCTTCCATTTTATCTGCATTATGTACTTTTTTTTGTCTCGTTGTGGGATTTTGAAACTGACTGGTACACTATAGATTTTATTTATTGATTTTGCCATCCTGAATATGAAGTTTTTTAACCGACCCCAAAAATCGGAAACAACAATTTCCAAAGCAGAAAAACACCGTCGTAAACGGGAAGGAATTATCATTGTGGTAATCTTGATAATTGTTGCCCTGCTTACCTTTATTGAAAACCGGGTTATTCACTTTGGCTCTGATTTCCCGGTTTCCAACACCATTTTGATGTTTATTATTATAAATATCAACTTGTTGTTGTTGATCCTGCTCCTTTTTCTTGTATTTAGAAATCTGTTTAAGCTGCTCTATGATCGAAAACGCAATGTCATGGGGGCCAAGCTCAGAACCAGGCTGGTCATAGCCTTTATCGCATTAACACTTATGCCGACTACTATCCTCTTTTTCTTTTCCATCAGTTTTATTACCAATAGTATTGAATTCTGGTTTAACGTTCCAGTTGAACAGGCACTTGAAAATTCTTTGAATGTTGGCCGCAGTATCTATAGCAAGGCTGAGGAGGATAACCGCTTATTTTTGGATCGAATTGCAATCCAAATAACAAAAAAAAAATTATTGAAAACTGCCAACCAAAAAGCTTTGATTCGCTATATAAATGTTGTTCAGCGAGCTTTTAATCTGGATGCGGTTGAA
>JASFBJ010000120.1 GCA_030149585.1 Desulfobacterales bacterium
TAGAGCTTTAAAAAAAGCTTATCAGGCTGCGGGGTGGTCGCCCTGGGATGTTGATTATGTTGAATGCCACGGGGCAGGCACTCCCAGGGGAGATAAGACCGAGCTTGAAACTTTAAAAAAATTTTGGAAAAAAAATCGTCCTAAAGAGCCTGAAAAGCAAAAAAAATGCGCTATTGGTTCAGTTAAGTCAAATATCGGTCATCTCTTAACCGGAGCTGGTGCAGCAGGAATGATCAAGACATTACTGGCAATAACCCATAAAACCTTTCCGCCCTCACTTAATTTTTCTAAACCCGGAAAAAACAGCCCTCTAAATCAAAGTCCTTTTAAAGTCCAAACCCTTTCCCTTGGTTGGCCTCGTAGAGCTCCTGAAATTGCCAGACGCGCCGGTGTAAGCGCATTTGGTTTTGGCGGAATTAACGCCCATATTTTATTTGAAGAAAGGAAAGCTGAAAAAAGCCCTGAGCTGAAAAAGCAAACCATCCAGGTCAAAGAGCTAAAAGCAAATAAAAGCCGAACACCAGCCAATTCCCCCATTGCAATAGTCGGGATGGGAACCTGCTTTGGATCAATTGATACTTTAAAACAATTTCAGGAACTGGTTTTTAAAGGCCGTAGTATCATTGGGCAAAGGCCAGCCGGCCGCTGGAAAGGAGCTGATCTTGAGGCACAATCTTTATTAAATGACAGGGCCGCTTATGGCGGATATATGTCAGAGCTCAAAATCCCGCTTATGAAATTTCATATTCCGCCAAACGAGATACCGAGTATTTTGCCTCAGCAGTTGCTGATGCTGAATGTTTCAGCCAATGCCATGCAGGATGCCGGTCTTGCCCTAAGAAAAGAACGCTCAAACATGGGCGTTATTATAGGTATGGAATTTGACTTTGAGGCTACAAATTTTCATCTGCGCTGGAGTCTGCCGGCAATGGCAGCCAGGTGGAATGAAATATACAAACTTGAGCTTGATCAAAAAGATCTGAACTCCTGGGTAAAAACCCTTAAAGATCAGGCAGGCCCGCCCCTTAATTCCGAGCGAACCTTAGGGGCTTTGGGCGGAATTGTCGCCAGCCGCATTGCCAGAGAATTTCGTTTAGGTGGCCCAGGTTATGTGGTTTCCGATATGGCGACATCCGGGATAAGAGCTCTTGAGATAGCGGTAAGATCTTTACAACAATCTGAAACCGATCTAATGCTGGTCGGTGCTGTGGATCTTTTCGGGGATGTTCGCAATATTATTATTCACGATTTTATTAATCCTTTTTCCAGTCAATCACGGATTCATCCCTTTGATAAAAACAGCGATGGGACCTTGCCTGGAGAAGGTGCTGTGGCACTGGTATTAAAACGACTTGAAAGTGCTATTAACGATCATGACAGGATTTACAGCATAATAAAAGGAGTTGGCCAGGCTGGTGGTGGAGATTGTCAAAAAGGCATTATATCAGAAAACACCTATCAAAATTCTATTAAAAATTGTTTTCAGGATGCCTGTATCGAGCCTGATTCAATCAGTTTTATGGAAACCCATGGCAGTGCATCAGCAAAAGAAGATCAGGTGGAAGCCCTGGCTTTAACAGGTTTTTTTAGCAAAGATTCTGAAAATATTAAACAAAGGTGCGCAATTGGTTCATTAAAACCCAATATCGGCTTTCCAGGCGCAGCTTCAGGTCTGGCATCTGTTGCTAAAACAAGTTTATGCCTCTATCAGGAAATCATTCCGCCCATAGCCCATTTTTCAGGGTCTGATTTGAAATACTGGAAAAACAGCTCCTTTTATTTTCCAAAAGAGGCTCACCCATGGGTCAAAGAAAAAACAGATATACCATTTAGAGCATGTGTGGCATCAATGAGTGAAAATGGTACCTGCGCGCATCTTGTTTTGGAAGGATTTGAATATCCAGTTAAAAACGATATTCCTGAAAAAGTTATTTTAGAAAAAAATGAAGAAAATAATATAATAACCATTCCCATCGGAGGCGCCCTGCCATGCCCTGTTTTACATGAAAGGCCTCCTGAAAAAATAATTCCAGTTGATAATAATTATGTTAAACTAAAAAATATATCCACAATTATGGAACCTTTTCACGAAAGCATTCAAGGTCTGACAAAAAACATCAAAGAAACATCTGCTGCCCATGATCAATTTCTGGACTTTGCCAATATGATGACCAAAGCCTATGCTGATACTTTTGATTTGCAAACCAGCCTGCTTGGCCAAAAGGAACCTGAAAAAACTGCCAAAACAGCATTTTCCCGTAAGATGTGCCTTGAATTCGCCACAGGCTCTCTGGCCAGGGTACTGGGGCCGGAGTTTGAAATAGTGGATTCATATCCAGTCAGGGTGCGTTTGCCGGATGAGCCACTGATGCTGGTAGATCGAATAATTGAAATCAGCGGTGAAAAAGGCTCTCTTGGTTCCGGCCAAATCATAACTGAACACGATGTCAGGTCTGGAGCCTGGTATCTGGATGGAGACCGGGCACCTGTTTGTATATCTGTTGAAGCTGGCCAGGCTGATCTTTTTCTCTGCTCCTATTTAGGAATCGACCTTGCTGTAAAAGGCCAGCGCACTTACCGTCTTTTGGACGCTGAAATAAAATTCCACCGAGAATTGCCAAGACCTGGTGAAACCATCCACTATAAAATTAATATTGATAAATTTATAAAACAGGATGATACTTATTTGTTCTTCTTTAGATTCTCCGGATTTATTAATGATAGGCTGCTAATCACAATGACTAATGGTTGCGCCGGATTTTTTACTGACCAGGAGATAATAAATTCCGGTGGAATCATCAGGAAAACAGAAAAAGAGAAAAAAACGACACAAAGGCCTGATTGGAAAGCCTTTGTCCCGCTATCTTCAGAAAGCTACGATGAAAAAGCTCTGGATTACTTAAGAAAAGGCGATCTTGCAGCATGCTTTGGCCCTGATTTTAAGGGCATTGAATTAGCCGACAACCTGAAGTTGCCTGGAAAAAGGATGAAACTGATTGATCGAATCCTGGATTTTAAGCCTGATGGCGGCCAATTTGGTCTGGGAATGATACGGGCTGAAGCTGATATTGATCCAAAAGCCTGGTTTTTAACATGCCATTTTGTAGATGATATGGTTATGCCGGGCACCTTGATGTATGAGTGCTGCGCACATACTTTAAGAGTTTTTCTCCTGAGAATCGGATGGGTTACAGACAAACCAGATGTTGCCTGTGAACCTCTTATCGGAATTAACAGTATTTTAAAATGCCGTGGCCCTGTGACTTCTTTAACAAATAAAGTTGTCTATGAACTTGAAATCAAGGAAATCGGTTATAATCCTGAACCTTATGCAATTGCAGATGCCCATATGTATGCTGACGGACAATATATTGTATTATTTGAAGATATGTCACTTTGCATAAAAGGCATTACGCAATCTGAGATTGAAGCTGTCTGGCAAAAGCAAAACCGTCTGCCCAAGCAAAAAACCGGACCAAAAAAAGGGCAAATAAAAAAAGAACCAATCCTGTTTAATCAGGATAAAATTCTGGCCTTTGCAACTGGCAAGCCTTCCAAAGCTTTTGGTAAACCTTATAAGGTGTTTGATCAAGAGCGAAAAATCGCCAGATTACCGGGGCCGCCATATTGTTTTATGGATCAAATTATAGATATTCAACCTGAAGCCTGGCAGCTAAAACCAGGGGGCTGGGTCACAGCAATATATGATATTCCTCCCAATGCATGGTATTTCAAGGCTGATTATAATTGCGCCATGCCATTTTGTATTCTTCTGGAAACAGCATTACAGCCCTGCGGCTGGCTGGCTGCCTATCTTGGATCTGCTCTGAAAAGCGATCAGGATCTTAAATTCAGAAATCTGGGGGGAAATGCAACCCTGCATGCTGAAATCTTACAGGATGCAGGTGCTTTGACTATGCGAACCAGGCTGATAAGTGTATCAAAGGCTGCTGATATGATAATAGAACATTTTGATTTTGAAGTGTCGCAGAATCAAAAAAAAATCTACACCGGTAAAACAAATTTTGGCTTTTTCACAAAAAAAGCTCTATCACAACAAAGAGGAATTATCGAAAACAGCAAATCTCTCTTTAATAATTCTGAGAATAAAAAAACTTCTCAACAAAATATTATTCTAAAAGATACTCCCCCTCTTTGGCCAAATGATCAATCGTCTGAAGATTCGTCAAAAATGAATATATTGGCATTGCCCTCCAAAGCTTTAAAAATGATAGACCTAATTGAAATCTATGATCCTTTTGGAGGGCCAAATAAATCAGGATATATTAAAGGCATCAAACTGGTTGATCCATCTGAGTGGTTTTTTAAAGCACATTTTTATCAGGATCCTGTTTGCCCTGGGTCTTTAGGTATTGAATCTTTTATTCAACTGCTTAAATATATGGCCAAAGAGCGCTGGGGCAATCATCTTGCGAATAAACGTTTTGCCCTGTTGACCCCGCAGCAGCATACCTGGGTTTATCGCGGTCAGATTACACCGGATAATGCAAAAATAGAGGTTGAGGCAGTTGTAACCCGGATAGATGAGACGCCAAAACCAGCTATTTACGCAAATGGATTTTTAAAAGTAGATGGACTGCTTATATATAAAATGGAAAATTTTGCTATTTGTTTAAAGGATTATGCTATATTCTAAAGTATATTTAGACTCTCTTGGTTATGAACTGCCTCCTGATCTTGTGACCTCATATGATCTGGAAAGGCAACTGGCACCAGTATATAAGGCACTGCATCTGCAAGATGGCCAACTCGAAGCTCTGACAGGAATCAGGCAGCGCAGATTCTGGGAGCCTGGATTTCCAATGTGGGAAGGCGCCCTTAGAGCTGCCCAAAAAGCTCTGGAAGAAAGTTCAATCCCAAAATCATCCATTGGAATGCTCATTTATGGCGGTGTCTGCCGTGATAACCTTGAACCAGCCACTGCCTGTGCCATAGCAGATGGCCTTGGGTTATCCAATCATGCTATTATTTATGATATATCAAATGCTTGCATTGGAATCATTAATGGAATGGTTCAAATCGCCAACGCCATTGAGCTTGGTCAAATTCAAGCCGGCCTGGTGGTCGCCTGCGAATCCTCGCGTCAAATCGTGGATCTTACCATTGAAAGGCTTTTGGATGCCAAGGATATGTTGCTGTTTAAAGAGACTATTGCCACCCTGACCGGTGGTTCAGGTGCTGCGGCTGTTCTTTTAACATCTGAAAAACTTGCTGCAAGGGGTCATCAATTACTTGGCGGAGCTATAAAAAATGCAGTATCACATCATAAATTATGTACCTGGGGCCCGGATACCGGAATTCCAGCCACTCGTCCTCACATTATGAAAACTGACTCCGTTGGTGTTTTGCAAAACGGAGTTCCACTTGGAGTTGAAACATTTAAGGAATTAAAAAAGACCCTGGGCTGGTCAAATTCAATGCCTGATAAAATTATTTGTCATCAGGTTGGAGCCACTCATCAGGAGACAATTTTAAAAGGCATCGGGGTTCCAATTGAAAAAGATTTCAGCACCTATAAATTTTTAGGCAATATTGGAACAGTCTCTTTGCCCCTGACTGCTGCAATCGCCTTTGAGCGTGGTTTTCTGGCCAAAGACGACCTTGTTGGTTTTTTAGGGATAGGCAGCGGCCTGAACTGTCTAATGCTGGGGCTGAAATGGTAAACAGCTCAAAATTATTATATTCAAAACCAGTTAGCACCGCATCTTTTAGAGATCTTTACCCTTTCCGATCCAACTTTATGGATTTACGGGGAATGCCCTATCATTATCTGGATGAAGGTCAGGGAGATCCAGTGGTTATGGTGCACGGCAACCCGACCTGGTCTTTTTATTATCGAAACCTGGTTATTTCGTTAAAAGAAAATTATCGAACCATTGTGCCGGATCATTTTGGTTGCGGGTTATCTGCCAAACCAGATGAGAACCAATATGGATTTACCCTTAAAGACCGAGTGCAGGATCTAACACAATTTTTAGATCAATTAAATATCCAAAAAAAAATAACACTTATTTTGCATGACTGGGGTGGAATGATCGGCCTTGCCTGTGCACTTGAAAATTTAAAGCAAATTAAACAAATTATTTTAATGAATACCGCAGGTTTTTTTCCGCCTCAAGGCCGAAAAATACCTCTTCGCCTGCGGGTGATAAGAGATTTAAAGCCTTTTGCAAATTTTTGCGTCTTGCGATTAAATCTTTTTGCCAGAGCAGCCCTTTTAATGGCGCCGCACAACTCTCTTTCCAGAAAGGTTAAATGCGGACTTATAGCCCCCTATAATGCGCCTTTAAACCGTTTGGCAACTTTAAAATTTGTGCAGGATATTCCTCTTATCGCGTCTGATCCCAGTTATGCCCTGGTTACCAAGGTGGATAAAAACCTGTATCGCTTAACAGATATTCCTTTTTTGTTTTTATGGGGCAAACATGATTTTGTTTTTTCCATGCCCTATTTCAATGAGTGGCAAAAACGCTTTCCAAAAGCCCAGTTTCATCTTTTCAATAATGCCGGTCATTATGTTTTGGAAGATGTGCCAGATCAGATCATTTTTCTGATTAAAAAATTTTTGAAAAATAAAGCATAATTATTAATATATTGCATTAATAATTATGCTTAACCTATTTATTTATTAAAAAATATCAGTTGAAATTTAATTATGGCAAAAATAACCAATGTAGCCTTATATTTAAAAAATATGGCCAGGATTCAGCCCTATAAAAAAGCCGTAATCTGTCCGGTAAGCTATGATAAAAAAGGCAGGGTTACCTACACTCATTTTACCTTCAGACAACTTGATCAAGAATCAGACTGCCTGGCAAACGGCCTTGAAAAAATCGGCATTACCCGCGGCATTCGAACAATTTTAATGGTCAAACCCTCTCTTGAGTTTTTCACCTTGATATTCGCGCTTTTTAAAGCAGGCGCCGTGCCTGTTGTGGTTGACCCTGGAATGGGTATTCGCCGTATGATTGCCTGCTTAAAAGAGAGCCGGTCAAAAGCTCTGATCGGAATTCCACCAGCCCATATTCTGCGTCTGATTTATCCAAAATTCTTTAAATCAGTTAATATTTTCGTTACTGTCGGCAAGCGCCTGTTCTGGAGGGGCCCGACTTTGGATCAGCTCATCTCGCGTCCATTTAAGCCCTATTCAATAGCTGATACCAGAGCTGATGAAACTGCTGCTCTCTTATTTACAACCGGCAGTACAGGCCCTGCCAAAGGTGTTATATATACACATGGTCATTTTGAAGCTCAAATTCGGCATCTTAAAGAACATTTTTCCATCCTGCCGGGCGAGGTTAATTTGCCCACCTTTCCCTTATTTGCCCTCTTTGATCCAGCCCTGGGTCGAACATCGGTCATTCCTGATATGAATCCCACCCGGCCGGCCCATGTCAACCCAATAAAAATTATTGAAGCTATTAATAACCACGGCGTAGCTGAGCTTTTTGCATCTCCTGCCCTTTTGAACAGGGTTGGCCGATATGGGAAAAAAAATAATATCAGGCTGCCCTCTCTCAAGCGGGTCATATCTTCCGGCGCACCTGTTTCACCTGATAATATTGAACGTTTTGCCTCTCTTTTGGGGCCGGATACCCAAATCTATACAGGCTATGGCGCCACCGAGGCCATGCCCGTGGCTGTAATGGGCAGCAATGAAATTCTTGCTGAAACCAAAAAGCTGAGTGAAAGGGGATTTGGAGTCTGCATAGGCCGTTCACTGGATAAATTACAGGTGGCGATAATCAAAATCACTGATAATCCAATTGTGGAGTGGTCAGAAAATATTCTCGTTGCAAATGGCGATATTGGCGAAATAACGGTCAAGGGGGAACTGGTCACCAGACAATATTTTAATAATGCACGTGCAGACGCCCTTTCAAAAATCAAGGCTAAAAACAGTTTCTGGCATCGAATGGGAGATCTTGGCTGGAAGGATAAAAAAGGGCGTATCTGGTTTTGCGGCCGTAAAAATCATCGGGTAATCACCTCTGATAAAACCTTTTTCACCATACCCTGTGAAGCTGTTTTCAACAGCAATCCAAATGTCTTCAGGTCAGCTCTAGTTGGTGTTGGTGAAAAAGATAATAAGATACCTGTAATCTGTATTGAACTTGAACCTTTTGCAAAAAAGAAAAATAAGGCCCAAATAAAAAAAGAACTTTTATTACTGGCTCAAGACAGTCTCTTAACTGAATCTATTAAGCATATTTTTTTTCATAAAGCTTTTCCAGTGGATATTCGCCATAATTCAAAAATTTTCCGTGAAAAACTCGCAGTTTGGGCTGAAAAAAAATTATAATAAGGGATTTGTATTAAAAAATAATAAAAAAAGATGAAAAATAATGAGACAATTCTTATAACCGGCGGTGGGGGTTTTCTTGGCTCTGCCATTATAAAACTTTTGATGAAAAACAAAGTTGAGATTATCAGTTTTGCAAGGAATCATTATCCTGAACTTGATAAACCTGGAATTAAACAGATTCAGGGGAGCATTATTGACCAAAATGCCATTTCAGCTGCCTGCAAAAACGTCAATACTGTTTTTCATGTGGCTGCAAAGCCTGGTATTTGGGGAAAATACAAAGATTATTATCAAACAAATGTTATTGGTACCCAAAATGTTATTCAAGCCTGCAGGCAAAACAAGGTGAGCTCTTTGATTTATACCAGCTCCCCTAGCGTGATATTCACGGGTTTTGATATGGAAGGTGTTGATGAATCAGCCCCATATCCTGAAAAATACCATGCTCATTATCCTGAAACCAAAGCCATGGCCGAACGCCTTGTGGTAAAAGCCTCAAAAAAAGGATTACCGGCCATTATTTTAAGGCCCCATCTGATCTGGGGACCTGGAGATAACCATTTGGCTCCAAGAATTATTGCAAGAGCTAAAAAGCTTATCCGCGTAGGAAACGGCACAAATTTGGTGGATACAATCTATATTGAAAATGCAGCTCAGGCTCATCTTCTGGCAGCCAGGGCCCTTAAAAACAGACCAAAACTTTCAGGAAATATCTATTTTATCAGCCAGGATGAACCGATTTTTCTCTGGAAGATGATCGATAATATTCTTGCAGCAGGTGGAAAAGCGCCAATAAAAAAATCAATTTCAAAAAGAACCGCTTATATTATTGGTGCTATGATTGAAGTAATTTATAAAATAGCTGATAAATTATTTCGTTTAAAACAAGAACCCCCTTTGACCCGCTTTGTAGCTCAAGAGCTTGCCACAGCGCACTGGTTTAATATCAGCGCGGCTAAAAAAGATTTGGGTTATAAACCAAATATTTCAATTAACGAGGGGCTGGTTCATTTGCAAAAATGGTTAAATAAAAAAGCAGAGGCGTAAAATAAAGACATGGAATTAACAAATATTATTTCTCTTGAAAAATGGATGGAACTGGAAAAAAAGATTAATCGTAAAACCGGCCTGGATGTTAATGTGTTCAATATTGCGGGTATTCGAATCACTGAATTTAAAAAGTGGGCCAATGCACTTTGCCCGGCAATAAAAGACACTGATAAAGGTCAAAGTTTTATCTGTGCGGTAGCCCATATGAATCTTGCCGCTCTTGCCAGAGATACGAAAAAAACAATTATTGAAGAGTGTGATGCAGGACTGATAAAAATTGTTGTCCCGATTTTTGTTAATCATGAATATTCTGGAGCTGTTGGTGCCTGTGGCCTTTTAATGGATGATGGTGAAGTTGATTCATTTTTAATCAATAAAATTACAGAGATCGAAGAGGATAAAATAGAAAACCTTTCCATTGGAATAAAAACTCTTTCCAAAGAAAAGCAACAGGAAATTGCAGAGTTTATTGAACAGCAATTAGATATAATCCTGAGCGCAACCTGAGAGATTTTAAACCTTTCCAGCCATACAGAAAAAATAATGGCGACCACAGGAAAATCAGACAGCTTTTAACCTGTTGACTATTGCCGGCCGGCAAAATGGAGGATCGTCTGAAAATTGTGTGCTTAGGAACGGGGTCGAAATAACTTCCACAAGCAGACGCATAGATTTAGGTTATGTTTGTTCGATCTACCCGATCTAAAAT
>JASFBJ010000121.1 GCA_030149585.1 Desulfobacterales bacterium
TTACTACAGGGAAATAATTTTTTTTACTACTGTAAGGAGGAAAACATGAAGTATTCACCTGTAAAAATACTGATAGTAATTTTTTCTTTGTTCCTGGCCGGAATTATAACTATTGCCACGGCTGATACGCAATATCCAAATCTTGCGAATAAAAAGGAACTTATTATCAAAAGAGGCTACACAAAAGAGGCATTAACCTGTATTGAATGCCACGCCAAAAAAATGCCTGGGACAGTTGAGGCATGGAAAACAAGCTCCATGAGCCATGCCGGCGTTTCCTGCTATGACTGCCATGTAGTTGAAAAAATATCTCCCATGGCGGTTCAGTGTGAAGGCATGAAAGGAACAAACACTTATATCTCTCCAATGGTATCATCAAAAACATGCTCCAGATGTCATCCACTGGAAGTTGAGCAGTTTCTCAAAAGCGGGCACGCAAAGCTGGCCAGTAAAGCTGTCATGGACATTTCAAAAACAGGGGGCAAACTTATCAAGCTGCAGTATCATTATGAAGGGGCCGGTTTCATGGACAAACCCGATCTTAAGCTTGATGGTTTTACACCAAAAGGGATGCCGGCCTATAATCGCGCAGCACGTGCATCAGGCTGCCAGATGTGCCATGGTACAAAAGTAGAGATGGGACCTGATAATAAACCGATTAATGAAACCTGGCCGGGAGGAGTCGGCACCCGCTATCCTGACGGTTCTGTGGGAACATGTTCAGTATGTCATACACGCCATAAGTTTTCCATTGCCGAAGCCAGAAAACCAGAGGCTTGTGCGGCATGCCATCTTGGACCTGATCACCCGGACATCGAAATATTTTACGAGAGCAAACATGGCCAGCAATACCTTGCCCATGGAGATGACTGGAAATTTGACAGCGCTCCAGACACTTGGGAGCCGGGTGATTATACTGCGCCAACCTGTGCGACGTGTCATATGAGTGGTATTGGTGAACTATCCACAACGCATAATATCAATGAACGTTTGAAATGGGATCTTATGCATAAAAAAAGCGTAATTCGCAGTGGTGAGCGTGGTGACGGTGAAAAAGGTGTTAAACTGATGGTTAAAGTCTGTGCCAACTGCCATGGTTCAACACATATTCAAACACAAAGAGCCACTCTTGACAACTCTGTTGCCCTTTATAATAAATACTGGGAGGGTGCTGTAAAGATGAAAAAAGAGTTAAAAGAAAAAGGCCTGCTTAAAAAGGACCCCTGGAGAGATGGATTCCAGGAACTTGAATATTACCTGTGGCACCATACAGGCAGGCGTGCCCGCCAGGGTTCTGCAATGAATGCACCTGATTATGCTCACTGGCACGGTTTTTTCCAGGTCTTTCAGGTATATTTGGACATGGAAGATATTTACAACTACAGGATTAAAAATAATAAAATCGAGGAACTAAGTACGGTTATGAGTTCCGCACCATATTAAAACTAACTGATCTTCTGAAAAAAGGACAACCTTTTACTTTCCTTCTTATAAAAAAAAGTCCCCGCTTTCTTAAGCGGGGACTTTTTTTATTATTATATATAGAATTTATAACGGAATATTGCCATGCCGTTTATCAATTTTCGGCCTGTGTTTGTTTTCCAGTTGTTGAAATAATCTGATAAGATAGGAACGGGTTTCAGCTGGAGTTATGACATCCAGAACATTCATATTAGAAGAAATATCATAGATTGGATTGGCATAGGTCTCACGATAATTTTTTAGCTTTTCCGCCAAAACTTCTTTTGTGATTCCCGGCTGCCGGCCATAAAGCAGCATAATGGATTGTTCTGCTCCAAGAATTCCTGTCTCAACAATCGGCCAGTACAAAACAGCATCGGTTCCCATCCCCGAGATAACGCCCATTCCTAAATTGCCTCCTCCATAGGCCTTTCTTAAAACCAGTGAAATTCGAGGGACAGTTGCTTCGCACAGGGCATAAAGAACTTTTGCACCATGACGAATAATGCCGGAATGTTCCTGGGGCGAGCCGGGCATATAGGCTGGGGTGTCCACAAGCAAGAGAAGAGGGATATTAAAACAATCACAAAAACGGATAAAACGGGCTTGTTTGTCGGAACTGTCCGTAGTCATGGACCCGGCCATTACTAATGGCTGGTTTCCGATAATTCCAACAGTTTTTCCGTCAATCCTGCCAAAACCAACAACTACCTCCCTGGCAAACTCGCTTTTAACCTCCAAAAATTCATTACTATCCACGATAATATTTATGATTTTAAGCATATCGTAAGATTGATTCGCCTTTACAGGAATAATATCATTTAAATCATCACAGGAGCGATCCGGTTTGTCACTGCTTTGATAGGCAGGAGGTTTTTCATCACAATTTAAAGGCAAAAAGCTCATCAGGTATCGAAGGTTTAACATGCAATCTCTTTCATTGGCATATCTGAAATCGCAAACCCCTGTTTTTTGGGCATGTACTTTCGATCCTCCCAGGTCTTCCATGGAAATATCTTCACCTGTAACCATTTTGACAACCTGAGGCCCGGTGATAAACATATGGCTGGTATTATCCACCATACAGATAAAATCATTTAAAGCCGGCGAGTACACGGATATTCCACCACAAGTTCCCAAAATAGCAGCTATTTGAGGGATAACACCGGAACCATGGGTATTTGGGGTAAAAATCGAACCACCATGTTTTTCACCTGCAGTGGAAAAAAAAGAGCGCTTGGCCCTTCCAAGCAATTCCAGTTCATCAGAGTTTGGCAACCTTGCTCCTGGAGAGTCATGAAGACCGATCATTGGAACTTTCATCTTAAGTGCATTTTCAACAGCTCGAAACATCTTTTTCCCATGCTCAAAGCCGATTGATCCACCTCGAACAGTTTGATCCTGAGAGTAAACAAATACATTCCGTCCATCAATTGTTCCGCTGCCTGTGACAACACCATCTCCGGGTAGATCCACGGCATGACCGGTCAGCATATTTTGCTCCATGAAACTACCCTGATCCAGTAAAATATCAAGACGTTCCCTGGCAGTTAATTTGCCAAGTTTATGTTGTTTGGCAACTTTTTCAGGTCCTCCTCCGGCCTTTACTTTTTTCCGGATCGTTTCCAACTCTTTAATTCTTTTTGCTAATAATTCATTCATAAAAAAGCTCCTGTTTATATTTTCAAAATTTATTCTGATTATAACGGATTTAGGGGGTATTCAGTTTTGTCTGCTCTTCAGCCTCTTCCAGGGATTCATACCCTAATCCCTTTACCAGAAGCTGATAGACATTTTCCGTCATATTGAGATTTTTTGCACTGCAATGCATTACATCCTGAAAGAGAAAGGTCAGAGTCATTAAAGAGTAAGTTTCCAATTCAGATTTCAGATAGGTTTTAAAAGATGTAAGCCCCTGAACACCTTTTTGATCCTGAATGGGACGTCCCCTGCCCATCAGAGCCGGATATTTTAAAATCATATCCTGCTGCCAGTTGACCTGAATATTAACAATATCATCTATCATCCGGTTTATTTCAGCACTTTCGTGTAATGGCGGAATTAAATTATCCATTCGGGCATACTTCAGGGTCATTAAATTTTTTCCAAGAGCTACTGCTTCTTTTAGATCATTATAATAAGAATCCAGGGTATTTTCAGACCATACTGCAAATTGAGATGAACGCATAACGCGAAAGCCGTCCGGGTCTTCCTGGCAAGAAGCTTTTTGCAAAGAAGGCACAGATACAAACATCTTCAATTCAATCTCAAGTATCTTGTTTATTAAATTATCTTTAGGCATGGTTGTTCCTTTACTGTTTTACGATTGGGTAATTTTACCAAATCAACGGCAATAATTATTACATTATAGGTTAGATCAATCCCGGCTAAAGGATGATTTTTATCCAGGCAGATCCAGTCTCCAATATACCCTTTAACTATAAACAAATCGCCTTTTAGATTAACATTAATGCGACGAAATTTACTGCCTATTTGATATTTTTCCTCCGGCAATTCACTTTTATGAACCTTAATAATTAAGTCCTTATTTCGCCGGCCATAGCCCTGGTCTGCGGGAATTATGATTTTCTTTTTATCTCCTGGCCTTAACCCCTTTAACCTGATTTCCAGGCCTGGTGGTAATCGGCCTTTGCCGTAAATAAATTTAAGTGGTGAATTAGCGTAAGTATTGTCTATGATAATCTGTTTTTCATTCAGCACCACATAATTTAAAGTGATAATTGTATTTTCTGCAATCTCCATCGCTGTCCCTGTCCATGCATCAAATATTTTGAACTATGAAAATCAGATAGTTAAATCTATCCTCCAAAGCCTGCGTCTGTTATCTTAATCGCAGCTGCTTCCAGATTCATTACCGCATCCATTTTGCCGCAGGCCACAGGAAGTTGTGAACCAATAAAATAGCAGGCCGTTTGAATTTGACCATCATAAAAGGCAGCTTCCTTATTTTTTGCAAGCTTTTTTTTGGCCTGTTCCTGATCCATGTCACCCAATATTTTTTTAAGAGCAGTTGAAGCGGCAATTGCCCGCCATAAAAGCATCCAGGAAATCATGACATCCCCGGCCAGTTCAAGAAACTGATTGGCAGCGGCAAAGGCTGACAAGACTTTAGCGGAAGCAGCAGCCTGTCCCAGTGTAAGTGCGGTCTGGCCGAATTTGTTAATTGCCTTTTCAAGGCTCTTTGCAATTTCTTCTAGTTCAGGAATCTCTTTAGCTTGAATAATTGTTTTTCCTATTTCAAACAACAGACCTTTAAACACCATGCCTTTTCCCATGCCGATTTTTCTGGCAAGAAAATCCATGGCCTGGATTCCTGTTGTGCCTTCATAAATAGTTGTTATTTTTACATCTCTGAAAAGCTGTTCAACAGGAAAATCTTTACAGGCCCCATAGCCGCCATAGACTTGAATTGCCATCAGACAAACCTCATTGGCTTTTTCAGTGGTATATCCTTTGCAAATCGGTGTCAGCAGAGCCATTAAATTTTCAAGACGTTTTTTCTCTTCTGCATTTTCAGTTATTTTGATAGAATCTATCAGGCTTGCCACATAGTAGTTAAAGCTGCGATTACCCTCCACCTGAGCTTTCATCCAAATCAGCATTCGACGAACATCAGGATGCTGAATGATCGGCACTTGCGGTGCGTCCGGATTTGTCATTTGGGTCAAATGGCGGCCCTGTTTTCGTTCTCTTGCGTAATTAAGGGCGTAAAGATAGGCAGCACTGGCCATCCCCTGGGCTTGAACGGCAACGCTTAATCGTTCTTCATTCATCATATGAAACATGGCAGCCAGGCCCTTATTTGCCTTGCCCAGCAAAAAGCCTTTACAATTTCCTTTGCCGCCTAAAGTCAAACTGCAGGTAGCACCACCGTGCAACCCGATTTTTTCCTCAATTCCAGTACAAATAATATCATTAGGTTCTCCCAGGCTGCCATCCTCATTTACCCATATTTTAGGGACAATAAATAAAGATACGCCGGCACTGCCTTTTGGAGCGCCTTCAATTCTTGCCAGAACCGGGTTAATAATATTTTCCGTAAGATCCTGCTCAGCACCGCTGATAAAAATTTTATTACCGGTCAGAGAATAGGTGCCATCATCATTTTTTACAGCAATAGTGGCCAGGTTGCCGACATCCGAGCCTGCATCAGCTTCGGTAAGTACCATGGTACCGCCCCACTCACCAGAATACATTTTATCTAAAAATAAATCCTTTTGCATAGGTGTACCAAAAACCTCAACCAATTTGCCTGCCCCATGACCAAGCATTGGAAGGCCTGCTATAGCGGTATTTGCTCCGTGGAACATCTCCATCACGGCAGTTAATATTACCAATGGCATACCCTGTCCCCCTGCTTCAGGGTCATCGGAAAGGGCAAACCATTCTCCTTCTTTTAGCAACTTATATGCTTTATGAAAGGATGCAGGGACTCTAACCTTGCCGTTTTCAAAGATACAACCTTCCCGATCGCCATCTACTGCAGTCGGCAAAATTTCTTTAACTGCCAAAGATCTGGCTTCATCTATTACCATATCAAAAACTTTACGATTAAGGTCACCATATAACTTGCTTTGTGTTAATTTTTCAATTTTCAGTTGTTCATAAAGAACAAAACGAACATCTCTTGGATCAATAACTTGCTGTGCCATAACTATATTTTCTCCTTTATCAGGAATTGGTTTCTGAAGTTTTCCCGATAACTCCGTGTGGCTGTTTAATCACTGCTTGTGAAAGAATTATTGTCAAAAATAATGGTCAGAAATTTATTGGGCAACAGGGTCCATCCTGTTTTGGACAGACCCTGATGAAAGATTTACATTTTATTATAACTGTTTTTTTCTATACCAGCCCTTTATCCACACCGCAGGCAATCAGCCTCTCATATTCTTTAGCAGGTTTTAAAAAGGGCACTTTATACTTTTCATATAACTCTTCCAGGCGAGATAAAGTAGCTTTTACACCTTTTAAACTAACATAGCGGGCCGGACCATGCCAGCAATCAGGAAAACCAATTCCAATAACCGAGGCCAGATCCATGCTGTAATAATTTTTGATTACTCCTTCGTCCAGACAATGAAAAGCCTGATTAACCATTCCCAGAAGAAGCATTTCTTTGGCTTCATCATCATCCGGTTGCGGCAGCGATTTATTCAAAACAACAAACTGCATGGCAGACTCATCCGGCTGCCCGCCGTTTTTATAAAAGCAGGGTTTCCCGGCTCCGATATAACCGGCTTCAAACATTTTTTCAAGGGTTTTTGGAATGGTCATAAGTTCCGGTCGTTTCTCTTTCATATAAGAGCCGGCATGATGAATTACATTGCCGCCCGCGGTTCCATAAATATTTAAAGGCCCCTGGGGAAAGCCGGCTTCAAGAGCCAGGCGATCCACTTTCCAGGGATCAATTCCCATTTCAGCAAGATAAAATCCTGTTATAACATAGACTCCAAAAGTACGGCTGGTATAAAATCCAGGGCCATCTCCAACCACGACACAGGTTTTCCCCTGTTGTCTGCCTGAGGCAACCGCAGTAGCCAGCGCTGCCGGAGAAGTCCGGGGCCCTTCAATCACTTCTAAAAGCGGCATCAAAGGAACCGGCGAAAAGTAGTGCATGCCCACAACCAGTTCAGGTCGATCTGATTTGGCCGAGATCTCTTCCATGGGAATGGTAGAAGTATTGGACGCAAAGACAATTTCCGGATTTATTGCCTGAACCTGTTTTAATATATTTTGTTTGAGCTTTAGATCTTCAAAAACAGCTTCAATAACCATGGGAATTTCCTTTAGATCATCATAGCTGTCTGAAACACTGATGTTGGCCAGAATGTTTTCCTGCTGTTTTGAAGACATTCGTCCTTTTTGGGTTAACACCGTCAGTTCCTGGCTGATCCTGGTTTTGGCAGCCTGGGCGGTTTTTAAATCAATATCAATTAAAAGCGCTTTAATGCCTTTGGAGGCGCAGACCTGGGCAATCCCCTGTCCCATTAAACCAGCACCTATTATCGCCAGTTCCGGAACCTTCAAGGCTTTTTTCAGATTGACTGTCGCCAGTCGCGGAGCAATGCTGGTGGAAAGAAAGAAAAGATCAATTTTGTTTTTAACATTAGGATGCGCGATTAAAGGTGCAAAATGTTTAATTTCATTATGAACAGCTTCTTCAAAAGGCAGTTCCAGTCCCTCTTCAATGGCATTGATTGCCGCTGTTATATAAGGTTTGTCAGGGCAGATTCCAAAGGTTGCACGTGCTTTTTTAATGACAACCTTTTCTTCCTCCAAACTCATTTTTTCAGGTTCATGATAATCAGGATCATAGTTGCGGTTAATAATATTTTGATTGGCTGCCAGGAAGGTTTCCGCATCGGCCCAAATTTTATCCTTTGCCGTAATAGTAACCGCTTTTGTAGCACTATAAGCCTCCACCGGTAGAATCTGACCCCTTAGTACCATTTTTACCGCTTTTTTAAGGCCGACAATTCGTTTTAATGTTTCAGGCCCGCCCGATCCCGGGAAAAGACCAATATTAACTTCAGGCAAACCCATTTTGGAACCTGGCGCGGCAAATATCTGGTCACATGTCCATAACAGTGTTTCAAGCCCCCCCCCTAAAGCAGTTTGACCTGTTAGAACTGCTACAACAGGAAACGGGCTTTTAGCCAGATTTGCCATGATTTCCTGCAATTGTAAAACCGTATATTTTAAATTCATGGGGGACGGGTTTTTTATGATCTCCATTAAATTTGCGCCATCTAAAAAACTTTTCTTTTTGGCCGAAGCCAGAATAACGCCTTTTACCCTGTCTTTATTAGCCTTTAAAGTGGCAAGGGCAAAATCTTTGATAAAGGCCTCCCCTATTGTATTGACCGGCCCGGCAGAGTCTATCATAAATGTTGCTATATTTTTATCAGTATTGAGTTGGTAAGTAACTTCCGGCATAAAATTCTCCTTTTTCTTTTAATTTAGACTTGTCCTAAACCTTAACAAGTATTGCTTCACCCTGGGTTAATCCACCACATATGGCAGCAACACCCGTACCGCCTCCCCTGCGTTTTAATTCATACATCATACTCATGGTAATTCGAAGTCCTGATGCACCTACAGGGTGACCAATGGCAATGGCGCCGCCATTAACATTGGTTTTACTAATCAGGTCATACCATTTTTTTTCATCATCTTCTGCCAGAATTTTAGTGCTTACCAGGGGCATGGCCGCAAAAGCTTCGTTAATTTCAATTAAGTCAATGCTGTCCAGATCTATTTTGGTTCGTTTTAAAATCTTTTTAATTGCCTTTGCCGGAATCCAGGAAATTCCATAGGGCATATCAGTAGCTCCTGTTTGGTCTAAAATAGTTCCTAAAATTGTAAGGCCAAGGGCTTTGGCTTTGGTTTCGGTCATAATGATCATCGCTGAAGCACCGTCATTTAAGCCCGGAGCATTGCCGGCAGTCGTAGTCTTTGCGCCAAATACGGTGGGCAGCATCTCAATGGCTGAGATTGAACCGGAAGGCCGAGGCATTTCATCGTTGCTGAAAAGGTATTTTGATCGTCCTTTTTTAACCATTATGGGAGCCAGTTCATCATTAAATTTTCCTTCTTTATAAGCTTTAGACCATTTTAAATGAGAACCCATGGCAAAATTATCCAGCATTCTTTTTGATATATTATATTTTTCAGCGCCATCAGATGCATCCACTGCAACTGATTGATAACCAGGATAGGATATCGGGAAAATCGGATCCTTCATCTGAACGCTTCCGATTCTGACACCTGTACGAAATTGACGACTGGCATGAGGCGTACGACTCATGGCTTCAATGCCTACAACAAGCGCGGATTCCAGTTCGCCAAGGCGCATACCCCAAAGAGCCATTCGCATGGCAGTCAGAGGAGAGCAGCAAGCGGTATCAATAGTTGTTGTAAAAACATCCATTCCTAATTTAAGGCCAACTTGACGACCTGTAACCGAACCTGTTTCAAAAGCGCTGGGAATACAGTTGCCGACAAATATCTGATCAATTTCATCCTTGATATTCGGGCCCGTTGTTTCAAGAGCTGCATTGGCCACATGCACTGCCACATCTAATGGTTCCATTTGGGAAAGAGAGCCCAGATATTTGCCAAAAGGGGTTCTTTTGGCGCTAACAATAACACATTTTTCCATTATAATTTACTCCTTTAAGGGTTTAATGATTAACCGAGTTTTTGGATAAATGATTGCATATTATTTATATTTTCAAGGGAATCTATCTTTGCAAGTATTTCCAGGCAGAGCTTTTTGGAAAAAACAGGTTCACAAAGATCAATAAATTTTTCTCTGATTTTTATTTTTTTTTCTTTCAGAACAGGAATATCTTTTAAAATATTATTTGTAATAGTGTAAGTTTTATTGGTTTTCATTATTATTTCCACCCGGCTTTCCAGGCCCATAAAACTTTCATCCAGCTCAAGCTGGATTTTTTTCATCAATGCTTTAATATCAGCCTGGTTTACCTTTTCATCTGTAAAGGCCTGCATGCCTGTATTACCCGTTAAAAGGGCATTGGCGACACAATAGACAATGGAAAACTTTCCTTCCAGGCCGGTTGCCGGTGTGGTG